>JBKPSO010000268.1:0-4687 GCA_046735055.1 Actinomycetota bacterium | reverse complement strand
CACCTCACGCTCCACCTCGGCGCCCACGAGGTCGAGCGCGCAGGTCTCCGACGCGACGACCCAGTCGCCGTCGAGGCGTCCGAGCGCGAGCGGGCGCATCCCGCGCGGGTCGCGAAACGCGATCAACTTCCCCTCGCTGAGGGCGAGGACGGAGAACGCGCCGTCGAGCCGGCGCATCGCGTTCGCGACCGCCTCCTCGAGCGGTGCCGGATCGTTTGCGATCAACGCCGCGATCACCTCGGTATCGGCTGTCGTCGCCAGCCGGTGACCGTCGGCGGCGAGCTGATCGCGCAGCTCGGCCGCGTTCGTGAGGTTGCCGTTGTGGCCCAGCGCAATCGTCCGTGCGCTGCCGTGCTGGACGAGCGGCTGTGCGTTCCACCACTGCGACGAGCCGGTCGTCGAGTAGCGCGTGTGGCCGATCGCAAGCTCGCCGTGCAGCCCGCGCAGCTTCTGCTCGTCGAACACCTGCGTCACGAGCCCCATGTCGCGCAGCGTCGTCAGGCGTCCGTTGTCCGAGACGGCGATGCCGGCAGACTCCTGCCCGCGGTGCTGCAGCGCGAAGAGGCCGAAGTACGTCAGACGCGCCACGTCGCGCTCAGGCGAGCGGATGCCGAACAGACCGCACATCAGCCGACCGTCCCGATCTCTTGCAGCCCTCTGCTGCCGAGCCGCTCGACGTTGTGGCGCGCACATGCGAGCAGCATCTGGCCGCCCGGCGCGGTCGGAGGCAGCTCGACCTGCGCGGGGACGCCGCTGTGCTCCTCCGCTTCGCGCAGCGCCTGCTCGATGCCGCCGTCGGAGACGTCATGGGCCAGCGTCAGCATCGGAGCAGCCTTCCAGACGTAGCGGATGAGCGCAGCCTCGGCCGCGAGGTCGAGCTCCCCGGGCGCCGTTGCGACGAGCACGATGTCGCCCCGCTGCCACCGGTCCGGGACGAGCCGCACGTCCGGGACGAGTCCGACGCAGCCGACCACGGGCGTCGGCGGGATCGAGCGGCCGTCGGTGTCGTTGTAGAGCGAGACGTTGCCGGACACGACCGGGATGCCGAGCGCCTCGGCCGTCGACGCGAGGCCGGCGATCGCCTGCTCGAGCTCCCAGCCGATCTCCGGCTTCTCGGGGTTGCCGAAGTTGAGGCAGTCGGTCAGGGCGAGCGGCTCGCCGCCCGCGCAGGCGACGTTCCGCGCCGCGCCGAGTACTGCGAGCACGGCCGCGCGATGCGGATCGAGCTCGCCCGGCGGCGGGCCTTGTAGCGACACGGCGAGCCCGCGCAGCGACGGACGGAGCCGCAGCACCGCGCCGTCGAGCCCAGGGCGGCGCACCGTGCGCGAGCCGACGAGCTGGTCGTACTGCTCGTAGATCCACGACTTCGGCTGCGCGTTGGCGGGCGAGACGTCGCCGTGCTCGAGCGCGTGCGGCTCGCGTTCGACCTCGTAGCGCGGGCACTCGTCGGTGAGCAGCCGCGCAGGGATCCCCCCGACGAGGTCGCCGTCGTGGAACGCGCGCAGGTCGCCGGTGTCCGTCACGTCGCCGACCGGCGTGCACGGAAGCTCCCACTGCGCACAGACGCGGCGCACCGCGTCGAGCATCTGCGGGCGGACGACCGCGACCATCCGCTCCTGCGACTCCGAGATCATGATCTCCCACGGCTCCATGCCGCTCTCGCGCAGCGGCACGCGGTCGAGGTGGACGTCGATGCCCGCGCCGTCGCGCGCCATCTCCGCGAGCGCCGACGCGAGGCCGGCGGCGCCGCAATCCTGGAGCGACTCGACGAGCCCGCTCTCGACGAGCTCGAGCGACGCCTCGATCAGCTTCTTGCCGGTGAAGGGGTCGCCGATCTGTACTGACGGCCGCTTGTCGGGATCGTCTTCGCCGAGCTCGGCGCTCGCGAGCACGGACGCCCCGCCGATGCCGTCGCGTCCGGTGTGCGCGCCGAAGAGCACGACGTGCGCGCCGATCGCCGTCGCGCGCGCGCGTGTGACTCGATCGGAAGGGAGGAGGCCCACGCACATCGCGTTGACGAGGCAGTTGTCGCGGTATGCCTCGTCGAACACGGCCTCCCCCCCGACGGTTGCGACGCCGACGGAGTTCCCGTAGTGGCCGATGCCCGCGACTGCGCGCCTGAAGTGATGGTCGGGCTCTGCGAAGCGCAGTCCGTCGAGGATCGCGATCGGTCGCGCTCCCATCGCGACGATGTCTCGCAGGATCCCGCCGACGCCCGTCGCGGCGCCCTGGAACGGCTCCACCGCCGAGGGGTGGTTGTGCGACTCGACCTTGAACGCGACAGCCTTGCCGTCGCCGAGGTCGATCACGCCGGCGTTCTCACCGGGGCCCTGCAAGACGCGTTTCCCCTCCGAGGGAAGCCGTTTCAACAGGAGGGCCGAATGCTTGTAGCCGCAGTGCTCCGACCAGAGCAGCGAGAAGACGGCGAGCTCGAACGCGTTCGGGTCGCGGACGAGCAGCTCGCGAATGCGTTCGAGCTCCCCGTCGGTCAGCCCCAGCGCGCGGTGGAGCGGCTGTTCAGGCGCGACCTGCGTCAAGGGCCCGAGTCTAGCCGGGAAGCCAGACAGGGCCCCGGTACGTTTCGCAGGCTGTGAGCCGACGCCCGCTCCCGATGCTGCTCGCCCTCGCCGCGATCTGGGGCTCGTCGTTCATGTTCATCAAGGTCGCGGTTCGCGAGGTGACGCCGGGCGAGGTCGTCTTCGGCCGCGTCCTGACCGGCACGCTGGCCCTGCTGCCCGCCGTGCCGTTCCTGGGCGGCTGGGGCCCGACGTGGGCCGGGTTGCGACGCTGGGCCGGGCCGCTCCTGCTGCTCGGGATCTTCAACGCCGCGCTGCCGTTTTGGCTGCTCGCGTGGAGCGAGAAGCGGCTCGATTCGGGGCTCGCGGCCGTGCTGCAGGCGTCGATGCCGCTCTTCACTGCGCTCTTCGCGTACTGGTTCACGCGCAGCCAGCGCGTCACCGGGATGAAGCTCGTCGGCGTCGTGGTCGGCTTCGTCGGCGTGCTGCTGCTCGTCGGCGTGCAGCCGCGCGGCGACGTGCTGTCGGCGTTCGCGGTGCTGTTGACGGCGCTGCTGTACGCGGGCTCTTCGGTCTACGCGGGCGTCGTGTTGCGCGAGACGCCCGCGCTCGTGACGTCGCTCGGCGCGCTCGGGTTTGCGACGCTCGTGACGCTGCCGCTCGGGTTGAGCGAGCTGCCGGGCGAGGCGCCGAGCTGGGAGGCGATCGCTTCGATCGTCGCGCTCGGAGCCGTGGGGCTGTCGATCGCCTATCTCCTCTATTTCACGCTGATCGCCGGCGCGGGCGCGCCGTACGCCGCGCTCGTCACGTACCTCGTGCCGGCCCTCGCGCTCGTCTACGGCGCTGTGTTCCTCGACGAGCCGGTGACAGCGTCCGCCGTCGGCGGCCTGCTGCTCATCCTCGCGGGAGTGGCGCTCGGGACAGGCACGGTAGGGTCTGGCCACATGGCCGGCCTTCTCGACGATCACATCGAGCGCTTCAACGCCGGTGTGCGGACTGGCGACTGGGAGCCGATGGTCGGCGGCTTCACGGAAGACGCGGAGATGGAGTTCCGCGGCGTGCCCGTCGGGCCGTTCGTCGGCCGCGACGCGATCGCAGCGGCGTATCGCGAGCAGCCGCCGGACGACGAGCTGCGCGTGCTCGAGCAGCGTCAGGGCGAGGGGCGGATCGAGGCGCGCTATGCGTGGCTCGCGGAGCCGCACGTTGCGGCGGGCGAGATGTTTCTCATACCCGAGGAGGACGTCATCCGTAAGCTCGTCGTCACCTTCGACCGAGGAGTGACCTGGGACTGATGGCCGAGTACCTGCACACGATGCTTCGCATCACCGATCCGGAGAAGAGTCGCAAGTTCTACGAGGCGCTCGGGTTCACGTTCAGCCGTGACATGGACATCGTCCGGAACGGCGAGCTCGAGGCGACGAACTACTTCTATTCGATGGGCCGGCACGAGAACGTGCTCGAGCTCACCTTCAATCACGACGGGCGCACCTACGACATCGGCGATGCGTACGGTCATATCGCAGTCGGCGTCGACGACCTCGCGCAGACGTTGGACGAGCTGAACGGCCAGGGGATCGAGCCCGAGCGTGAGCCGTATCGGGTGCGGGAGGGCGGTTCGCTGATCTGCTTCGTACGCGACCCGGACTCCTACCGCGTCGAGCTGATCGACCGCAGCGGCGCGTAGCGCTCCACGCACGCACCGCTGCCGTCAACTCCTAGGCGGTGGTCCTCGTCGTGCTGTGACGCGCGAGACGGGAGCCGCAGGGTGGGCAGAAACCGCGGCCCTCGTACGTCTGCGGACGCTGTAGCTGACCGCTCCGCAGAGGCAGCGAACCGGTTCGGATCAAGCGGGCGCTCCCGCCAGCTCGGCAACGAGCCGGTCGACGGTGTCGCTCCAGCCGGTTTCGATGTGGTCGAGGAAGCCGGGCGGCATGTCCTGCGCGACGAAGGCGGCCGGCAGCTCCACGTGCACCGTCATCGTCGTCCTGCCGTCGCTCTCCTTCAGGGTCACCGTCACGAGCGGGCTCTGGTCGAGCTGGTCGGGATCGACGGCGGGCCAGCCGTCGACCGCGCCCCACGCGAAGACGAGCTTCTGGTTCGGCTCGATCTCCCGGTAGATGCCGCCGGTGTAGTACGCCGTTTCTTCGTCGACCACCATGTGCTGGCGCCAC
>JBKPSO010000267.1:0-7842 GCA_046735055.1 Actinomycetota bacterium | reverse complement strand
TCGCCGGTCCCCGCGGGGCGGTGAAGCAGGCGCAGGCGCCCGTACAGGGGTCGTGTGCGTACCAGCCGTTGGCGATCAGCCGTGGCCGCACGCCGGGCGCGAGCTGCAGGTCGTGCTCGCCGGAGCTGGCGACGACGAACTCGCCCGTGTCCTCGTCGAGCGCCTCGAGCTCGTGGTACTGCGCCGCGCCGCCGAGGAGCTTCGCCGCCAGCATCGCGATCGCGGTGACGACGTCGCCGGTGCACGTCCAGGGGACGCCGTTCGAGGTCGAGCGGCCGAGCGCGAAGCACGGCGCGATCCCGATCTCCTCGCCGAGACGGATCTCAGGAACGTGGCAGTTGAGCGCGCCGGCGTCGAGCGCGTACCGGTCGACGAGGTCGCGGAGCGCGCAGGCGGCCCGCAGGGAGCGTTCGAGCGCGTCGCCCTCGACCTCGACGTCGTAGAGCGCGCGCGTCTCCAGCTCGAGCTCGGCCACCTGCTCGGCCGGAACCTGCAGGTAGAGGTCGCGAAACTCGGCCGCCTCGATCGGGAGGAGCTCGATACCGATCTCCGCCCTCAGGCGGTCCGGGTCGGCCGCGACGTGGTCGTAGCCCGGCTGCGTCGGCCCGACACAGCCGACGCGTGCGCGTGCGAGCCGGGTCGCGGCGGACGCCGCGCGCAGGGCGACGTCCACGGGCTCGGTCTGTCCGACCGGCCCGACGACGAGCTCGAACGGCCGGCCGCGCCGGACGAGCAGGCTCGTGATCATCGGCGCCCCGACCGTCGCGCCGAAGCTCGTGATCCCGCCGTAGTCGAACGTCTCGGGCACCCGCTCGCCCTTCTGCGCCGCCCAGACGACCACGGGCAGCGCTCCGAGCGCCGCCAGGGTTCGCACGGGTGGTGCCGCCATCGTCTGCAGGACGAGCACGGCCTCCGCTCCGGCCGCCGCGAAGCGCCGTGCCGCCTCCTCGCCCGCGGCGTCGGAGTCGACGGTCGCCGCCGCGACCACGTCGGCCTCCAGCGCGGCTACCGCCGTGCGCGCGAGCGCCTCGCGCTCGGCACGGAGGTCGTACGGGACCGAACGCTCCCAGAAGTCCCAGTACGGAAGGGCCACACCCACGCGGGGAGCCGGGCAGCTCACCTGGGCGATCGTAACCGTTGCAGGCTGGAATCGGTACCAGTACAGTCCCGATCGTGGCCGAGACCCGGATCGAATACTCCCCACACGTCGGGCGGCGCATCCGGCTCGGCAGCTGGGACGACCAGAAGATCTCGACCTACGGCAAGATCCGCGAGGCGATCGGCGACGGCCGCTTCGACGATGCCGCGAAGCTCGCCAGTTACTTCGTCGACGAGGCCCGCGTCTGCTTCCAGATCTACCGCCAGTGGATCCCCGACCTGAACGGGTTCCTGGCCGAGAACGGCATCCCGAAGGAGGAGCTCGACCGCGTCAACGCGCAGATCGTGGCGAAGCTCGCGCTTCCCGACGGGCGGCCGTGGGACCCGTATCGCCAGTGGGACGATTTCGTCAACGAGATCGACGACCTCGTCGGGCTGATCCACACCCGGCGGGCCGAGGAGGCGCTCGCGAAGCTCGACGAGGCGAAGGAGACATGGCGGCGCGGCCACGACCGCGACGTCGACCACACCTACGGGCTGATGAGCGAGATCGTCGCCAGGCTGGGCGAGCGCCGGATCGGCGACATGTGGAACAAGGTGCTGCTCCCACTCTTCGCCTGGCGCTACGAGAAGTTCGACATCGACAAGCACTCGTGGGAGGAGGGACTCGAGGTGCTGATGCTCGTCGCCTGCGAGGCGATGCGCGGCCACCTCGTCGGCCCCGAGCGCACGGGCGACTTCGAGCTCGTCGAGACCGAGGACCGCTACATCCTTCGCTTCGATCCCTGCGGCTCGGGCGGTCGGACCATCCGTGGCGACACGGTCGAGGGAACGCCTGCGCGGATGGACCCCCCGTACAACTGGTCGGTCTCGGAAGAGCCGCACCCGTGGAACCACTTCCAGGCCGGCGTCTGCCACTATTGCACGCACTGCATCGCACTGATGGAGGAGATGCCGATCGACCGCTTCGGGTATCCCGTGCGCGTGATCGACCCGCCTCGACACGGTGCGGTCGACGAGAACGGCCGGCCGGAGAAGTGCCAGTGGCAGATGTTCAAGGACCCGACAAAGGTGCCCGAGGAGTACTACGAACGCTGCGGCCGAACGAAGCCTGACCGGTTCGGCTCGCAGGCGCTGGGGTCGCCGGAGCTGCCCGACGTGAAAGCCGGGATGCCGGGAGCCGGCTAGTGGAGAGGCGGGGCCGCGCCAGCATGCGGGAGGTGGCCGAGCGCGCCGGCGTCGCCATGTCCTCGGTCTCCCGAGTCCTCTCCGAGCATCCGGACGTCAGCCCCGTCATGCGCGAGCGGGTTCGCCGCGCGGTCGAGGAGCTCGGCTACAAGCCCGACCTGCTGGCACAGAGCCTCCGACGGCGCGAGACCCGCTCGATCGGCTTCGTCGTCGGCGACATCTCGAACCAGCTGCTCGCCGAGATCGTGAAGGGAGCGGAGACGGCGCTGCGGGACGCCGGCTACGCGATGCTCCTGACCAACTCCGAGGGCGACCCCGACCTCGACGCCGCGCACGTGCGGCTGTTCGAGCAGCGGCGGACCGACGGGCTGATCCTTTCCCTCGCGCGCGAGGACCACCGGCCGACGCTCGAGGCGCTCGAGGCGCTCGACGCCCCGATCGTCGTGATCGACCGCGACCTGCCCTCGTCGATCGTGGTCTCCCGCGTCCTCTCCGACCACGCGCGCGGGATGCACGCGGCCGTCACCCATCTGCTCGACCTCGGCCACCGGCGCATCGGCCTCACGCTCGGCCAGCCGATCCGTCCCAGCAACGAGCGGCGGCGCGCCTTCGAGGAGGCCCACGCCGCCCGCGGTCTGGAGCCGGGGCCGGTCGTCGCCGGGCGCCTCTCGGTCGACTTCGGCGAGGAGGCGACGCGCGAGCTCCTCGATGCCGCCGACCGCCCGACGGCGATCATCGCGGGAGGCAACCAGCTGATGATCGGCGCGCTCAAGGTGTTCTCCGAGCGAGGGCTGGAGGTCGGGCGTGACCTCTCCTTTCTCGGCTGCGACGACATCCCGGTCACGGGCCTGTACCGGCCGCCGATCGCCGTTGTCCGTCGCGACAACGTCGAGATCGGCCGCGCAGCCGCCGAGCTCCTGCTCCGCCGGCTGAAGGACGGCGGCGTTGCGACCGACATCGTCCTTCCCACGGAGTTCGTCCCGCGCCCGAGCTGCGGCCCGCCGCGCGGCTGAGCCGTGGGCCGGCCGGCGAAGAGCATCTCCGGAAGCTCGGCGCCGCCGGTTGCACGATTGACTTGGTCCGACGCGCTTGGAAAGCGGGTCCGCGACGGCGACTGGTCGGAGCAGGCGGTCTCCACCTACGCGAAGGTCGAGGAGGCGATCGCGGCCGGGCAGGGGGAGCTCGCCGCCCAGCTCGTCGACTACTCGATGGAGGAGGCGAAGGTCGTCTACGTCATCTACCAGGTCTGGACGGAGGGGTTCCTCGAGTGGCTCCGGAAGGAGGGCGTGGGGGAGGAGGAGCTCGCCGCGGAGCTCGATCGGCTGAGTCGGCTGCTCTCCTTCACGGACGGCGAGCCGTACGAGCCCAAGCCGCGCTGGGACGCGCTCGGCGCCGCCGCCGGGCTGCTCGCGAACCGCCTGCGCGCCTTCGAGATCGACGCGGACGCGGCGGTCGCGGCGGTGCGCGAACTGCGCGAAGGCTGGCGGCAGCTGCACGACCGCGGCGCCGACTTCCAGGCCGGGCTCATCACCTTCGTCGCGCGCCGCTTCGGGGAGCCCCGCATCGAGGACTGCTATCGGCACGTGCTCGAGCCGTACCTGCAGGAGCGCTACAAGCCCTTCGACGTCCGAGGTCAACCCTACGAAGAGACCGTCCACCGCAACCTCTACCTTGCGTTCGAGGCGATGCGGGCCCACCTCTGCGGCCCCGGACGCGAGGGGAACCTCGCCGTCGAGGAACACGACGACCGCATCGTCCTCGAGTTTGATCCCTGCGGCTCGGGCGGCCGCATGCAGCAGGGCGACGCGATCGAGGGAACCCCGTCCCGCGCGGAGCGACCGTACGGGTTCGGGGTGACGCGGGGCCGGTGCGACTGGGCGTGGAACGAGGAGGGCGTCTGCTAGTCGCTCGAGGCGATCCCGCCCGAGGCGTACGAGCGCATCGGCCTGCGCAAGCCGGCCACGTGAGGCGGAGGGCGGGTGCGCTTGACCTTCCGAGCGGAGCCTGCATAGACTCTTCAGGAACCGTTTCCAGCCACAGAAGAGACGAGAGGAGGCTCATGCAAAAGCAGAGCTGGCGGATCGCGGTCCTTGTGCTCGTGATCGTCGGGGCGCTCGCCGCCGCCGCCTACGGTGCGGTCTTCGCCGCCCCGCCCACGCCGAAGGCGGTCGCCTTCCAGAACGCGGTTCCCGGCAGCGGCAAGGGCCTCAAGCTCGGCTACATCTCGCTCGGTGAGTCGGTCCCGTTTGCCAGGCTCGTGTCGAACGGGATCAAGGCACAGGCCAAGCGGGCCGGCGCACAGCTCGCGTTCTGCGACTCCGCGCTCGATGCCGCGAAGGCGCTGGACTGTGCGAAGACGTTCAAGACCCAGGGCGTCCAGGGGTACCTCAACTTCGACGTCTTCCAAAATGCGTCGGCGGCGATCTGCAAGGCGGGCCCGCAGGTGCCCGTGCTCGCGATCGACATCCACCAGAAGCCGTGCGAGCGGGCCTTCATGGGCGCCAACAACCTCTACGCCGGCTACATCGCCGGCAAGGCCGTCGGCCAGTACTTCAAGCGGCACTTCAACTGCAAGTACGACACCTACGTCTCGCTCGAGCAGTCGGCCGCCGGCGTCGTGAACGAACAGCGCATGGGCGGCTACCGCCAGGGCTTCACCAGTGTCTGCGGGACGATCCACAACTTGAAGAAGATCGACGGCGCCGACCGCATCGACCCGGCGCGCACGAAGTTCGCGGACGCGCTGACGACGCTGCCGGGCCAGCACCACATCCTCGTGGTCTCGATCAACGACGACGGGATCGAAGGCGCGCTGGCCGCGGCCAAGACGTCGGGGCGCGTGAACGACCTCTATCTCTCGGGCCAGGGGGCCGACCGCTCGGCCTGGTGCCTGATCAAGAACAACAAGCAGTGGATCGCCGACTCGGCCTACTTCCCCGAGAAGTACGGCATGATCGGCATCCCCTACTTGATCAAGCTCGTCAAGGGACGGACGGTCCCGAAGGAGCTCTACGTCCCGCACGTGCTCATCACCGGGGCGAACATCACCAGGTACTACCAGCCCAGGAACTGCTGAGGAGCGATCGGGAAAGCGATCGGGAAACCGGTCGTCGTGAGGAACGGTTCAGGGAAAACTGGGTTGAGCGACCGGCCGGCCGGTCGCTCAACCCGCTTCCAGCTCGAGGCCCGCGGAATCCGCAAGTCGTTCGGCGGAGTCGAGGTCTTGCACGGGGTCGACCTTGTCACCACCGGCGGCTCGGTGCTCGCCTTGCTCGGCGAGAACGGGGCGGGCAAGTCGACGCTGGTGAAGATCATCGCCGGCGACTACCAGCCGGACGACGGCGAGGTCGCCGTGGATGGTGTAGTCCACGGCGTGCTCGACCCGGTGACCGCCCGGCAGCTCGGCATCCGGATGATCTTCCAGGAGCTCGCCGACGCCGGCAGCCTGTCGGTCGCCGAGAACATCTCGCTCGGCCGCTGGCCGGGCCGGCGTGGCATTGTGAACTGGCGCGCCCTGCGTCGGCGGGCGCAGCGCGTTCTTGCGGATCTCGGCGTCGACATCGACCCCAACCGGCCTGTCGACTCGCTCCGGATCGGGGAGCGCCAGGTGGTCGAGATCGCCCGTGCGCTCTCGGACGAGGCACGCTGCCTGATCCTCGACGAGCCGACTGCAGCGCTCTCCGGCCCGGAGGTCGAGCGTCTCTTCACCTTCATCCACCGCCTGCGCGAGCGGGGTGTTGCGCTCATCTACATCACGCACCGGCTCGACGAGGTGGGTCGCATCGCCGACGAGGTACAGGTCCTCCGGGACGGCAACACGGTCCTCCACGGGTCGATTGCCGACCTCGACCGGCGTGCGCTCGTCTCGGCCATGGTCGGCCGGACGCTCGAGGACGTGCAGCGCCCGGCGCCGCGCTCGTGGGAGCTCGGTGAGACGCCGGTGATCCGGTTCGACAAGGCTGCCAGCGAGCCTGCGTTCCGCGACATCGACCTCGAGATCTTTCCGGGAGAGGTGGTCGCGCTCTACGGGAAGATCGGATCCGGCACAGCCGAGGTGGCCGAGGCCGCCTTCGGGCTCCGCCGCCTCGACGCGGGCCGCTTCGAGCTCGACGGCAAGGCACACGAGTTCCGCGATCCCGCCCGCGCGATCTCGGCCGGCGTCGGCCTGCTCCCGGCCGACCGTCAACGGGAAGGCGCCTTCATGGTGCGGCCGGTTTCCGAGAATATCTGCGCGCCCTCGTGGGCCCGGCTTGCACGCCTCCGCATCTTCATCAGCAGTCGGGTCGAAGCGCTCGCCTACCGGCGCTGGCACGAGGCGCTGACGATCCGCTCGCGGAACGACCCGCGGCAGCCGATCGGGACGCTCTCCGGCGGCAACCAGCAGAAGGTGATCCTCGGCCGCTGGCTCGAACGGCACTCCCACGCGCTGCTGCTCGTCGAGCCGACCCGCGGCGTCGACGTCGGCGCCAGGCAGGAGATCTACCGCTCGATCCGCAAGCTGAGCTCCGAGGGGATCGGGGTCCTGATTCCGACCTCCGACTCCGAGGAGGTCGTGCAGGTCGCCGACCGGGCGGTGGTGATGGCGCGCGGCCTTGCCGTCGCAACACTCGAGGGCGAAGAGATCACCACGGAGCGACTCACCGAGGCGGCGGGGGGCTAGGGGGCTCGTGGCGAGCGACGTCGCCCCGGCGACCGGTCAGGCGGCGCCCACGGAAGTGTCGCCCCGGCGCGGCTTCCAGGTTCCGGAGGTCGCCGCGCTCGTGCTCTTCCTGGCCGCCGAGCTGATCTTCTTCGGCCTCAAGTCGCCGTACTTCTTCGAGCGCGAGAACTGGTTCAACATCCTCACTGCGATCGCGATCTACGGCGTGCTGGCCGCACCCGCGACGCTCCTGCTGGTCGCGGGGCAGTTCGACCTCTCGGTCGGTTCCGGAGTCGCGTTCGTCGCGGTGATGATGGCGTTCGTCTCGGGGAACCAGCCCCCGAGTCAGGGCCAGCCGCTGATCCTCGGCGTCCTGGCTGCGATCGGTTGCGGCCTCGGAATCGGGATCGTCAACGGGTTCTTCGTCACGGTCGTGGGGGTGAACGCCCTGATCACGACGCTCGGCATGCTCGCCGTCCTCCGCGGCCTGGCCCAGGTGACCGCGAGCGGACAGACCGTCCTTCTCGACAGCTTCGGCGGCCTGGGGCAGGGCCGGATCGCCGGGGCGCCGTTCAACATCCCGGTTGCGGCAGTGATCCTCGTCGTCGTGCTCCTGCTCTTCTGGGTGATCATGCGCTACACGGTCTACGGGCGATCGATGTACGCGATCGGCTCGAACGCGGTCGTGGCCAGGCTGACCGGCATCCGCTCGCGGCGCCTGATCTTCCTCGGCTTCGTCCTGTCGGGGCTCGCGATGACGCTCGGCGGACTGATCCTCGTCTCGGAGGTCGGCGCCGCCCCGTCCGGGACGCTCGGGGCAGGCTACGAGCTACAGGTCGTGACCGCGGTCATCCTCGGGGGCGCGAGCCTCGCCGGCGGACGCGGATCGATCGTCGGAACCGCGCTCGGCCTACTGA
>JBKPSO010000266.1:0-5408 GCA_046735055.1 Actinomycetota bacterium | reverse complement strand
GCACGAGCGCCTCGCTGCTGCGAGGAAGCGTGCTCGCGAACGCGCGAACCTCGTCGATCGTCACCACGGCTCGTCGGCGATCAGGATACGAGCCGGCGGTCCTCGGGGGCGCCGGCGGCGGTGCCTCGGTCTCTCGCCGGTGGGTCGCCGCATCTCCTGATCAGCGAGGAGGACATCGACAAGCTCGCGTCGGCCGCCCGTGAGCTCGAGCCGAGCGCCAGCGTCTACCTCGAGCAGGACTTCGTCATGAACCAGCTCGCGACCGTGCTCGACTACATGCTGCAGACCGAGGTCGTCGTGAAGGCGCTCGAGCACTTCCGACAGAAGCGGTGGAACGAAGCATTGAGCCTCGACGATCTCGAGCGGCTGATGGCCCGGTTCCCCGACGATCAGGCCGGGAACACCGCGCTCGCCCAGCAGCTGTGGGGCTACAACTTCTGGACGCGCGCACAACAGCCTGCGGGAGCTCGCCCGCTACTTCCGCAGCATCGGCGTGATCGACCAAGAGCAGCTCAGACAGTGGGCACTGCGGAGCACGTTCAAGGCATTCGAGCTCGACTGGCGGATCTGGGAGGCGTCCCGAGGTGGCGCGTTTCCCTACCCAGACCGTCCAAGCTGACACCGCAGCTCGGCAAGCCGAAGGGCGTCGCCGGATCGCGTAGATGCGAAGCGTCGCGTTGCCAGAAACCCTGTAGTCAGCTGGGCTCGCCGCGCCAACCGAAAGCGCGATGACGGGCTCGCGGCAGCTTACTCACGACCAGATCGTAGGAGTCCTCGATCATGTCGCGGATGACGTCGTCGAGTAGCGAGCCATCGATGATCACGGTATTCCAGTGACGCTTGTTCAGGTGGTATCCGGGAAGCACGGCCGCGTGCGCCCCGCGCAGCGCTTCGGCGAGTTGAGGCTCGCACTTGAGACTGACCCGAAGCGAGTCCGCGCCCAACTGGGAGACCGCAAACATCTTTCCTGCGACCTTGAACACCGAGGTCTTGGGGTCGAACGGAAAGGTCTCCTCGGCGCCGGGGAACGAGAGGCACTGATCGCGAAGCTCGGCGGGATTCATCGTCCGAACCTTAACTGGTCGACCGCAATGATCCACGCTGGGCTCGTTGGAGGCTTCGCGCCCAGTCAACGCGCCGGCGCCGCCGCTTGGGCGCGCTTGGACCGGATCGCTCGAACATGGCGTAGCGCTCGGTCGGCGGCGAGACGCTGATACTCCGCAGACTCGACCGGCACCAGCGCCACGCGCCCCTGCGAGTCGACGTGGATTCCCCATCCGTAGCGCTTGGCCAGAGCACTGACTCGAAGACGGGGCTTCTCCTGCGACAGAAAGCGCTCCCGCTCAGCAGGCCAGTCCTCCTCTGGGATGTCGCGCATCAGGACGCGCGTCCGAAACGCCACGTCCTCCTCGGTCAGCGCGTACTGCTCGCCCGCAATCAGCTCGATAAGCGCCTGCGTCGCTCGGCCACCCCGCGCCGGGGGACCTCAGCACGAACCGCCGGACAATCTTCGGCGACCTCGATAAACGTCTCGAAGTTCACGGTCCACCCCCAGTCGACTCGCTAGCTGCTGAAGTCGAAGTGGGGCAGCTTCGCAGGGTCGGTGATGAGGTCGATCTGGGTGATCCGGCCGCCGGACACGGTGAATCCGACGACGGCGAACGGCCGCCCGGGGGGCCCGACGACGACTCCCGCAGCGCCGTTGACGAGCGCCGGCCGCGCGTGCGGCGCAAGGCGCGAGCCGCGTGAGAGCACCCGTCGGGCGACTGCGGACGCCCCTCTCGTCGTCGGCCGGGCATCGCGCTGGGCCGGGCCGGTGTCGGCGCGGAAGACGACGTCGGGGTCGAGGACCGCGAGGAGCCCTTGCAAGTCTCCGGCGCGCGAAGCCGCGAGGAACGCGTCGACGACGGCCCGCTGGTCGGACAGGTCGGCGTCGAGAGCCGGGTTCGCTCCCTGGACGCGGCGCCGCGCGCGGCTCGCGAGCTGCCGGGTCGCCTCGGGGCTCCGGCCGACGATCGGCGCGATCTCTTCGAACGGAAAGCCGAACATGTCGTGGAGCACGAACGCGAGCCGTTCTGACGGCGTCAGCGTCTCGAGCACGACGAGCAGCGCGAGACCGACCGAGTCCGCGATCAGCGCCTCCTGCTCCGGGTCGGACTGCTCGTCGATGCTCACGATCGGCTCGGGCACCCACGAGCCGACGTAGTCCTCCTGCCGCGCCCGGCGTGCGCGGAGCATGTCCAGGCACACGCGCCCGACCACGGTCGTCAGCCAGCCGCCAAGGTTCTCGACCCGTTGATCGGTGCGGCTCAGCCTGAGCCAGGCCTCCTGCACCGCGTCGTCGCTGTCGCTCAGCGAGCCGAGCATTCGGTAGGCGACCGAGCGTAGGTGGGGGCGGTGCTCTTCGAACTGCTCGGCAAGCAGGGTCGGCTCATCCATGTCACATCTCCTTTCCGGCATCCGTCATTAGAGATGACGCACCGAAGGTGGCCGATGTGACGGCCGCCCTCGCGTCTCGAAAGGAGCTGAACTATCGGATGGCAACGCTTGCCCGCTTCGCCGTGTCTCATCGCCGACTCGTGGTCGCGCTCTGGGTGCTCGTGCTCGCCCTGGCGCTCGGGCTAGCCCGCGGCGTCGGCTCTAGCTACTACAACAGCGTCACGCTGCCGCACACCGAGGCGCAGCGCGCCGCCGACCTGCTCGCGAGGCGCTTTCCCGCACAGGCCGGTGACACCGATCAGATCGTGTTTCACTCCCGATCGGGCCGAGTTACCGATCCGGCGGTGCGCGCTCGGGTTGGGCGGATGCTGGTCGCCGTCTCGCGGCTCCCGCATGTCACCGGTGTCCTTTCTCCCTACTCGCGCACGGGCGCCGCTCAGATCGCCCCGGGCGCTTCGATCGGGTTCGCGACGTCAGCTTCGACGAGCGCGGCGACGCGCTTCCGGCGGGCGCTGCGAAGCGCGTGATCGCGGTGGCGCAGGCGATCTCGACGCCTCGGCTCGAGGTGGAGCTTGGCGGGAGCGCGATCGAGGAGACCCAGCGGCCGACGCTTGGCGCCGCCACCGTCATCGGGATCGCGGCGGCGATGGTCGTGCTGCTGCTCAGCTTCGGCTCTGTTCTTGCGATGGGGCTGCCAATCGTGACCGCGCTGCTCGGGCTGGGCACGAGCATGGGCCTGATCGCGCTGCTCACCCACGGGCTGCGGACGCCCGACTTCGGCTCGCAACTGGCGCTGCTGATCGGGCCTTGGTGTCGGCATCGACTACTCGCTGCTCGTCGTCACGCGGTTCGGTGACGCCTACCGATCGAACGGCGGCGAAATGTCGGCGGCGCCGTCGAGACTGCGCTCGACACTGCGGGGCGATCGGTCGCCTTCGCGGGTGTCTGCGTCGTGATCGCGATGCTCGGCCTGCTCGCTACGGGCGTTCAGCTTCTCTACGGCGTCGCGATCGCCGCGTCGCTCGCCGTGCTCTCGTTCTCGCCGCCTCGCTGACGTTACTCCCGGCGCTCCTCTCCTGGACGGGGCGGCGGATCGGTGAGGGAGGTCGCCGGCGGCGGCGCAGGTCGACTTCGCCCACGTGCTCTCAGGCCGGCTACCAACCGTCATCGGCATCGTGATCGGGCTCTCGGCGCTCCTGCTCCTGATCGTCTTCCGCTCGCTTCTGATCCCGCTTCAGGCGGCGCTCCTTAACCTGCTCTCGATCGGCGCTGCGCTCGGTGTCGTGCAGGCGGTCTACGAGCGCGGCTGGCTGAGCGGTCTCGTCGGCAACCAGGTCTCGCCGATCGAGGCGTTCATCCCGGTGATCGCCTTCGCGATCGTCTTCGGCCTCTCGATGGACTACCCGGTGTTCCTCGTCTCGCGCGTCCAGGAGGAGTGGAAAGGGACCGGAGACACCACGGCGGCAGTGCGCCACGGGTTGATCCGTACCGGACGCGTGATCACCGCGGCAGCGGCGGTGATGGTCGTCGTCTTCTCGTCGTTCGCGGCCAGCGACAACCACATCCTCAAGCTCTTCGGGCTCGCGCTCTCGACCGCCGTTCTCCTTGACGCCATCGTGATCCGGACGATCCTGCTCCCGGCCGTCCTGCAACTACTCGGGCCGGCAACGTGGGCGATACCCGGTGCGCTCGCGCGTCGGCTTCCCTCGCTTGCGATCGAGCCCCCAACCCCGCACATCGAAGCACTTCCCGACCCAATCCCATCGGAGGCAGCCTGATGCCCAGCGATCAGACCCCGGCCATCGAAGTGGCCGGCCTCAGCAAGACCTACCCCGGCGGTCTCGAGGCGGTGAAGGAGGTGAGCTTCGAGGTCGCGCCCGGCGAGGTGTTCGGCCTGCTCGGTCCGAACGGCGCCGGGAAATCGACTACCGTCGGGATGCTCACGACGACGATCCGGCCGACCTCCGGAGAGGCCCGGCTGGCGAGCTTCGACGTCTTGCGGGAGCCGCTCGCCGCCCGGCTCGTGTCGAGTGTCGTCTTCCAGGAGGCCGTCGTCGACCGCTCGCTAACCGGCCGGCAGAACCTGGAGATCCATGCCCGGCTTTGGCACGTCGCCGAGGTAGCTGCGGCCGAGCGAATCGAGGACCTTTCCGGAGCGCCTCGGCCTCACCGAGCTGCTCCCACGGCCAGCCGGGACCTACAGCGGCGGCGAGCGGCGCCGCCTCGAGATCGCCCGGGCGCTCGTCTCTGGCCCCGAGGTGCTGTTCCTCGACGAGCCCACCGTCGGGCTCGACCCACGGATCCGGGCCGAGCCGCTCGACGTGATCGCCGGGCTCCGCGACCGCTCGGAAACGACGATCCTGCTCACGACCCACTACCTCGACGAGGCCGAGCGCCTTTGCGACCGGCTCGCGATCATGCACGAGGGGACGATCGTCGCCCTCGACTCCCCGTCGAAGCTCCGGGCGGAGCTCGGAGACGAGATCGTCGAGCTGCGCGTTCATGGGAGCGGCGTGATCGCACTTGATGCAGTGCGCGCCGGCGGTCTCGCAGGTGAGGACGCTTTCGCGATCGGTGCGACGGTCACGGTTCCCCAGCACGGCCGACGCGGTGCCGACACCGTCAGAGCAATCGGAGCCTCCGGCCTGCGCACAGTCTCTGTCGCCACGCGCGAGACCACCCTCGACGACGTCTACCTCCGGCTCACCGGCGGCTTCCTCATCGAAGCCGCGTGAGCCCGACGAAAGGAGCACTCGCCATGAGCACCGCAACCACGGAGCTCGTCCGCCCTCGGCCGCCCGTCGCCCGGCGGTCGCTCGGGCCGGTCGCCACGCTGGCCCGCCGCCGGTTCCGCCTCTCGGCGCGGACGCCCCGCGAGCTCGTCGTCCCGGTGTTGACGCCGATCCTGTTCGCGCTGGTGATCGCCCCGGCACTCAGGTCGGCGTTGCACACCGGCGCCGCCTACGAAG
>JBKPSO010000265.1:0-8106 GCA_046735055.1 Actinomycetota bacterium | reverse complement strand
CCCGACCACCCTTTGAAGGAGGATATGTGACAAGTCGTACAAGACTCGTGGCGGTCGGGATTGCCGCGATCGTCGTCGCCGGAGCGATCGTGGGCGGCCTGGCCACGAGCGGCGAGGCGGCGCACCGAGCGGCGGTCAAGGTCGCCGTGGTCACCGATATCGGCGGCCTGAACGACAAGGGCTTCAACAGCCTGTCCGCCGTCGGCCTGGCGCGGGCCGAGAAGAAGCTGGGCGTCGACGGGCGCGTCTTCATCACCCAGACGGCCGCCGACCGCCAGCCGAACCTCGCAACAGCGGCGCAGCAAGGCTACGACATGGTGATCGCCGTCGGCGTCCTGTTCGCGTTCGGTCCGCTGCCGACGGTCGCGAAGGCGTTCCCGAAGACCCAGTTCGCAGGCGTCGACATCTCACAGGGCGACATGGGGACGACCCCGACCCCGAACGTCCGCGGCCTCGTCTTCAAGGAGCAGGAGGCGGGCTGCCTGGTCGGCAACGTCGCCGCTCTGGAGGTGCAGCGCGAGCACAAGAACACGATCTCGGCCGTCGGCGCGAACAAGGTGCCGGCGATCGTCCGCTTCATCGCCGGCTACAACTTCTGCGCCAAGCGGGTCATGAAGAACATCCGGGTGCTCGTGAACTACGCGAACGACCCGACCTTCGCGGACCAGGCGAAGTGCAAGGCGACCGCCCTGTCTCAGATCGCGCGCGGCTCCCGCGTCGTGTTCCAGGTCGCCGGCCAGTGCGGCCTCGGCGCGCTCGATGCGGCGAAGACACGCAAAGTCTGGGGCATCGGCGTCGACGCCGACCAGTCCTTCCTCGGCCCGCACGTCCTGACGAGTGCGAGGAAGAGGGTGGACCAGGCCGTCTTCGACGTGATCCAGTCGTACGCCAAGGACCCGTCGGGCTTCAAGGGCGGAACCGACGACACCTACGACATTCGCAACGCCGGCGTCGGGTTCGGGCGTCTGAGCCCGGCCCTGCCGCTCTCGGCGCGCAGGACGATCACCGCCAGCACGAACGCTCTCGCGCGGCTGATGGCCGCCGGCAAGGTCAAGCCTCCGGCGCAGTAGCAGAGAGCCACACGGTTCCAGGGGGCGGGCACAGTCCCGCCCCCTAGGATTCTCCCGTGACCGACGACGCACCCGTCCTCGAGCTTCGACAGATCACGAAGGTGTTTCCGGGCGTCGTCGCAAACGATCACGTCGACCTGGACCTGCGCCTCGGCGAGGTGCACGCCTTGCTCGGCGAGAACGGGGCCGGCAAGACCACGTTGATGAACGTGCTCTACGGCCTCTACAAGCCCGACGAGGGCCAGATCCTGCTCGGCGGCCGTGAGGTGAGCTTCGGCTCGCCCGGGGAGGCGATCGGCCACGGCATCGGCATGGTGCACCAGCACTTCATGCTGATCCCGGTCATGACGGCGGCCGAGAACATCGTCCTCGGGTCGGAGCCGACCGAGGGGGGCGTGTGGCTCGACTACGGCGAGGCGCGCAAGCGCGTGCGGGAGATCGCTGCTCGGTTCGGCTTCCACATCGAGCCCGACAAGCTCATTCAGGAGATGACCGTCGGCCAGCAGCAGCGGGTCGAGATCCTAAAGGCTCTCTACCGGCACGCGGACATCCTCATCCTCGACGAGCCGACTGCTGTTCTCACCCCGCAAGAGGCGACGGAGCTCTTTTCGATCCTCCGCTCGCTCACGGAGCAGGGCATGTCGATCATCTTCATCAGCCACAAACTGAACGAGGTCCTCGAGATCGCCGACCGGATCACGGTCCTTCGCCGTGGCAAGGCCGTCGGTACGGTGCAGGCCGAGGGGGCGACCGAGCCCGAGCTCGCGCGGATGATGGTCGGGCGCGAGGTCGTCCTTCGGGTCGACAAGAGTCCTTCCACGCCGGCTGAACCGCTGCTCGAGGTCACCGACCTCCACACCGCCGACGACCGCGGCGTGGAAAAGGTGCGAGGCGTCTCGTTCCAGGTCCGGGCTGGAGAGATCGTCGGGATCGCGGGGGTCGACGGCAACGGCCAGACCGAGCTCGTCGAGTGCATGACCGCGCTGCGGCACTGGACAGCCGGCACCATCGCGGTGGCCGGCAAGATCGTCTCGACCCACGCCGTGCCGCGCGACGCCTTCGACCTCGGGCTCGGTCACATTCCGGAGGATCGGCACCGGCGGGGGCTCGTCCTCGATTTCACTCTTGCGGAGAACCTCGTGCTGCACGACTTCAGGGACGAGCCGAACGCCAGCGGGGGGTTCCTGCATCCCCAGCGGATCCTTCGCCGGGCGCGCCAGCTTCTCGGCCAGTTCGACGTCCGCGGCGGGGGGCCGAACACACGTGCCGCGACGCTCTCGGGCGGAAACCAGCAGAAGGTCGTGCTCGCCCGGGAGATCGGCCGCGATCCACGTGTCCTGATCGCCGCCCAGCCGACACGGGGACTCGACGTCGGCGCGATCGAGTTCGTCCACCGGCGGCTCGTCGAGGAGCGGGACCGGGGGCGCGCGATCCTGCTCGTCTCGCTGGAGCTGGACGAGATCCTGTCGCTCTCCGACCGGATTCTCGTCATGTACGAGGGCGGTGTCGTCGGCGAGTACGGGCCAGACGTCGACGAGGAGACCCTCGGGATCGCGATGATCGGCGGCCAGGCACCGGGGAAAGCGGCCGCGTGAGCCGGCCGCCCACCGAGGGCGCCCAGGCGCCGGAGCGCCCGCTCGGCCTGGCCGCGCGTTTCGAGCTCTACCAGCGCGCAGGCGGGATCGTCACGCCACTCCTGACGACGCTCCTGGCGTTCGTGATGGGTGGCCTCGTCGTGCTGGTGATCAGCGGCAAGAACCCCCTCGGGACGTATAAGGCGATCTTCAAGGGCTCGGGCCTGAGCTGGTTCGGGTCCTATTGCTCGTTCCCGTGCACGTCCGCCTCGAACCTCCAGCAGACGCTGATCCAGTTCACGGTCCTGGTGCTGACGGGGCTCGCCGTCGCCTTCGCGTTCCGCTGCGGCCTGTTCAACATCGGCGGGCAGGGCCAGTACATCGTCGGCACCGTGGTCGCGGTCATGATCGGCACGTCGCTGAGCTCCCTCCCGTCGTGGCTCCACATCCTCCTTGCGGTCGTCGCGGCCGGGCTTGCCGGCGCGGTCTGGGCCGGCATCGCCGGGTTCCTGAAGGCGACGGTCGGCGCACACGAGGTGATCACGACGATCATGCTGAACTGGATCGCGCTCTACGTCGCGAGCTATCTGATCGGGTTCGGGGGACCGCTCCAGGACCCGGCGGCGGGGCCGGTGCCCGTGACGAAGGAGATCGTCGGCGGCGCGAAGCTGCCGATCCTCTGGGGGAGCCCGCTGCTCCAGGGCCTGCATTACGGCCTCTTCCTGGCGCTCGCCGCCCTCGTCGTCTACTGGGTCCTCCTCAACCGGACGACGCTCGGGTACTCGGTGCGCGCGGTCGGCTTCAATGCGGAGGCCGCCCGCTACGGCGGGATCAGCGTCGCGCGCAGCTACTTCGTCGCGATGGCGATCTCCGGATCGTTCGCGGGCCTCGCGGGCGCGATGGACATCCTCGGCTGGCAGTACCGCCTGGACCTCACTTCCGTCCAGACGTACTCCCAGATCGCGTTCATCGGCATTGCGGTCGCGCTGCTCGGCCGGAACACGGCGGGCGGCGTCTTCCTCGCCGCGCTCCTCTTCGCGGCCCTGAAGACGGGCACCTCGACGCGGAACCTCGACCCGAGCATCTTCCGGCCCGAGCTCGCGAACAACCTCACCCAGATGATTCAGGGCCTCGTCGTGCTCTTCGTCGGAGCCGATCTCCTGATCCTTTACATCTGGAACGCGCGCCGGAGGCTGAAGCGCGCGGCCGGGAAGGGGCTGACCTCCTGAGCGTCCAGGCGCCGGCGGAGAGACGGGTGCTGACGTTGTCGAGGCTGGGCACGCCGCGGCTGCTCGCGATGCTCGGGATCGCGATCGGGGTGTTCGCGCTCTGGCTCGTCCTCCCGCCGCTGACGACGCGGTCGACCGCGGTGCCGATCGTGGTCGGCGGCGCGGCGGTCGCCGCGGGCGCATGGGCCGTGACGCGGAACGAGCGCCGTGCCGGATGGGGCGCGGTGGCGAGCGGCCTGATCGGCCTGATCGGCGGCGTCTTCGCCACGCAGGCCGCGTCGAGCCACCTCCGTGATGTGATCACGTGGTCGACGCTCGTCTCGTTGACGCTCGTCTTCATGACGCCGCTCGCCTTCGCCGCGATCGGTGGGATGGTCTCGGAGCGAAGCGGTGTCGTGAACATCGGGCTGGAGGGGATGATGCTGATGGGGGCCTTCTTCGGCGCGTGGGGCGCCGACAAATCCGGCTCGTGGGTGGGCGGGCTGCTCATCGGCCTCCTCTCCGGAATGCTGCTGGCGCTCGTCCATGCCTACTTCTCGATTCACCTTCGAGCGGACCAGATCATCGGCGGGACGGCGGTCAACTTCCTCGCGCTCGGAATCACGGGGTACCTCTACAACGACATCTACGGCGACCGCGGGACGCCGAACCAGCTCCCGGCGATCCCGAACGTGAACCTGGACTGGCTCGGGAAGATCCCACCGGAGGGCCTCGGGAACTTCCTCAAAGACTCGTTCAGCGGCACGAACCTGATGACACTGCTCGCGCTCGGGGTAGTGGTCCTCTCGTGGTTGGTGCTCTTCAAGACCGCGGTCGGGCTGCGTGTCCGCTCGGTCGGGGAGCACCCACGGGCCGCCGACACCGTCGGGATCAACGTCTACGGCATTCGCTACGCGTGCGTGGTCGCCTCCGGCGGGCTGGCCGCTCTCGGCGGCGTCTTTCTCTCGATCGGCTACGTGCACTCGTTCACCGAGAACATGACTGCCGGGCGCGGGTTCATCGCCCTCGCCGCGATGATCTTCGGCAACTGGCGGCCCTTCGGTGCACTCGGCGCCTGTCTCCTCTTCGGGTTCGCGAGCGCCCTGGCCCCGCAGCTCGAGAACGTCGACGCGTGGTCGAACTACAGCACCCTCTTCGCCGCCCTGCCGTACTTGCTGACACTTGTTGCCGTCGCGGGCGTGATCGGCAAGTCGACCCCGCCGGCGGCTGATGGACGGCCTTACGTCAAGCAATAGCGCCCGGCGGGCCAACCCGCGCGCGGGCTGGTCGCTGGCGTGCGGGATCCTGTCGCTCCTCGCGATGCCTGCAGGTGTGGTGCTCGCCCGCGAGAGCGACCGCGTCACGCTCGTCGACGCGACCGGCTCGATCGCGGCCGCGCTCGCGCTTGGCTGGCTCGCGATCGTCCTCGCGCGGCGTGCGCGGGAGCGGATCGAGCTCACGCTCGGCCGCGCTGGCGGGGCGGGGACGGCCCGGGCCGGTCGCCTGCTCGGGACCATCGGGGTGCTGCTCGGGCTTACCGCCGCCCTCGCAGTCGGCTTCTGGGGTCTCTTGACGCTTTTCGCCAACTGACCGCTCGGAGTTGGCCGCTCCTGTGTTCGAGGTCGGCAGCCCGAGAATGCGCGGGCGAGACGCTGACGAATATCCTCTGAGATATCCACCACCCGAGGAGCTCGGGATCGCGATGACCGGCGGTCGCCGTCAGGAGAGCGGGGCTGCATGAGCGACGGCCCGCTCGACCCCCAACGAGAGAAGATCACGGCGACCGAGGAGGAGCTCCTCGAGACACCGGATCCGGCGCATGCCGGCGACTACGCCCCGAGCGTGGCCGCCCGCATGGCCCTGATGCAGCGGGCAGGCGGCCTTGTGATTCCGGTCGTGACGACGATCTTCGCCTTCGCCGTGGCGATGATCGTGATCGCCGTAACGGGCCACGACCCGTTCGGCGCCCTCAGGGGGATCTTCGACGGCACCGGCCTGAACTGGTTCTCCCCGTGGGTGCACGGCCAGGATCGCGCGAACGCGGCGTTCAACCTGCAGCAGACCCTGCTGCTGACGACGGCCCTCGTCCTGACCGGGTTCGCTGTGTCGTTCGCGTTCAACTGCGGACTGTTCAACATCGGCGGGCAAGGCCAGTACATCGTCGGCGCGTTCATCTCTGCCTGGGTCGGCGCGTCGTTCGTGCACATGAACTCGGGCCTCCACATCGTGGTCGCGATCGTGCTCGCGGCCCTCGCCGGAGCCGCCTGGGCGGCGATCGCAGGGTTCCTGAAGGCGACCGTCGGCGTCCACGAGGTGATCTCCACGATCATGTTGAACTGGATCGCGATCTGGGTCACCAGTGCTCTCGTCGGCCAGGGTGGCCAGCTCCAGAACCACGTCGACAGGTCCATTCCGGTCTCCAGTGACATCGCCCCCGGCGCGCACCTGCCCGTCTTCTGGGGCGACCCGATTCTGCAGGGGCTGCACGTCGGCTTCTTCATCGCGCTCGCGGCGCCGGTCGTCTACTGGGTGATCCTGAACCGGACGACGCTCGGCTACGAGGTGCGGGCGACGGGCTTCAACCCGGAGGCGGCGCGCTACGGTGGCATCAGCGTCAAGCGGAGCTACGTGCTCGCGATGGCGATTTCCGGCACATTCGCCGGGCTCGCAGGCGCGCTCGACATCCTCGGCTGGCAGTTCCGGCTCGGTGTCCTCGACATTCAGGTCTCCTCGATCGGGTGGTTCGGCATCGCCGTCGCGCTGCTCGGCCGCAACTCTGCGATCGGAGTCCCGCTGGCAGCGCTGCTCTTCGGTTCCCTCCTGCAGGGCACGTCGACGAGGAACCCGGCGATCCAGGACGTGATCAGGCCCGAGCTCGCCGGCAACCTGACGCTGATCATCCAGGGCCTCGTCCTGCTCTTCGTCGGGGCCGACCTGCTCTTCCTCTGGATCTGGCAGCTCCGCAAGAAGATCCGTCGCGCCCCGGCGCCCGCGGCGGCGCCGGCGGGAGGCACATCGGCGTGACGGCGCTGTCGCCCGCGGTCCAGCAGGCCGTCCGCTCGGAGTCAGCCCCCCGCTGGATCGGGTGGGGCGCGATCGGGCTCGCGGCCTTCGGGCTCTGGCTCGCACTGCCCCCGGTCGAGCTTCGCTCCCCGGTCGTGCCGTTCGTCCTCGAAGGCATCGCCGCGGTTCTGGGCGCATGGGCCGCCGCCCGCGGCGAGCGGAAGATCGGCTGGGGCGCCGTCGGCGTCGCCGGGATCTGCGCCCTGCTCGCGTGGGGCGCGACCAGGTCGAGCGTCGCCCATCTCGACGGTGCGCTGACGACCCCCTCGGGCGCCGGAGTCGTCGACTGGGGGCAGCTGATCTTCAACATGTTCGTCTTCGCCACGCCGCTCGCGTTCGCGGCGATCGGGGGCATGTTCTCCGAGCGGAGCGGGGTCGTGAACATCGGGCTCGAGGGGATGATGCTGTCCGGCTGCTTCTTCGGGATCCTCGGCGCCGACAAGCTCAACTCCTGGGAGCTCGGCGTCCTCACCGCGGCAGTCTCCGGGGCGGTGCTCGGCCTGATTCACGCGTTCTTCTCGGTGCACTTGCGCTCCGACCAGATCGTCGGGGGGACGGCGATCAACTTCCTCGCCGTGGGCGTCACCGGCTACTTCTACATCCAGATCTACGGGCTGAACGGCACGCCGGGTACGGGCGTCCCGTACATCCCCGACGTCAACCTTCACTTCCTGAACCACATTCCGCCGAAGGACGCCGGCCGGCCGAGCTTCTGGTACCAGGCGTTCGGCCATCTGAACCTGATGATCTGGGTCCTGTTCGACGTGATCGTCCTGGCGTACTTCGTCATGTTCCGGACCTCGATCGGCCTGCGCCTGCGCTCGGTCGGCGAGCACCCGCGCGCAGCCGACACCGTCGGAATCGACGTCTACAAGACGCGCTACGGCGCGGTCATCCTCTCGGGAGTCATCGCCTCGATGGGCGGCGCGTACCTGGCGATCGGCTATGTGCACTCGTTCACCGAGAACATGACCGCCGGCCGCGGCTTCATCGGCCTCGCCGCGCTGATCTTCGGGAACTGGCGGCCCGGCGGCGCATTCGGAGCTGCGCTGCTGTTCGGGTTCTTCCTCGGACTTTCGACGCGGATCCAGCAGTACGGGTACGAGCCACAGGTGCTGCTGCAGGCGCTCCCGTATCTTGTCGTCCTCGTGGCGGTTGTTGGAGTAATCGGCCGGTCGATCCCGCCTGCAG
>JBKPSO010000264.1:0-13181 GCA_046735055.1 Actinomycetota bacterium | reverse complement strand
CGCCTGGCTCGCGGCGGCGTAGACCTCACAGACCGGCGCGGCCGCGCGTTTCCGTCGATGATGGAAGCCGTGGCGATCCCGCCGTTCGAGCGTTTCTACTCGGAGCAGAGAGACGAGGTCTTCGGCGTCCTCGTCAAGCGGCTCGGCCGCCAGCGGGCAGAGGACGCCTTCCAGGAGACGTTCCTCCGCGCGCTACGCGCCTACGGCGCGCTGCGGCACGGCAACCATTTGCGCGCGTGGGTGCTGACGATCGCGCGCAACGTCGCCGCCGACTCGTTCAGGCGTGAGCGGCCGGCCGTCGAGCTCGAAGAGCCGGTCGAGCTTCCGCGCCGCCCCGCCTACGCCCAGCTCGAGCACCTGACGGACGAGCTGCCGCCGACCGAGCGTGCCGCCGTCGTCCTCCGCTACGCCTACGACCTCCCCTACGCCGCGATCGGAGCCGCGCTCGGCTCGTCCGAGGAGGCTGCCCGTCAGGCGGCATCGGCCGGCGTCCGCCGGCTGCGCAGAAAGGAGCACGCATGACCATCCCCACCATCCCCACCGACCTCGACCGCCGCTTCCGCGACGCTGCCGACCGCGAAGGTCTCGTCGACATCGCCTACGACGTCGCTGAGTCGCCCGTCGGCGACCTGCTCGTCGCCGTCAACGAACGCGGCCTCTGCCGCATCGCCTACCGTCCCGACGAGGGTCTCGACGAGCTCGCCGAGGACTTCGGCGCTCGCGTTCTGCGCATCCCCCGACGGCTCGATCTCGTCCGCCGCGAGCTCGACGAGTACTTCGCCGGCGACCGGCGCGACTTCGACCTGAAGCTCGACCTCTCCCCCGTCCCCGCCTTCCAGCGCGAGGCCCTGACGGAGCTCGCCAAGGTGCCGTACGGGCAGGTGACGACCTATGGAACGCTCGCCGCGAGGATCGGCAAGCCGCGTGCGGCGCGCGCGGTCGGCGGGGCGATGAACCGCAACCCGATCCCGATCGTGCTGCCGTGCCACCGCGTCGTCGGCGCGAGCGGCTCGCTCGTCGGATACGGCGGTGGGCTCGACCGCAAGGAGCTGCTGCTCAGGCTCGAGGGCGCGCGGCTCTAGGCATCCACTTCGGCGGTCGAGCGCGGGAGCCTCCCGGGCGGGAAGGCGATCACCCCGCTCGGCACGAGCCACGGCATGACGACGATCGAGAAGCGCCCGGCACGCACGGCAGGGTCCCGCTCCTTGAACTCTCGGGCCCGCTCCGGATCGACCCTCAGGATCGAGAGCCCACGGTTAGCTTCATGCTGTGGCCTCCTCCGTTTGACATCCGCCATAGTGTAAGCCTAGACTTACGGTAAGTCATGGCTTACGCAACGCGATGGACGCGCTGGGCGACGCGACCCGGCGGAGGCCTTCGCGGGCTTCAAGGCGGCGGCCGACCAGGAAGGGAGGAGACAATGAGCAGCATGCAGGCCAGCGTGGAGGCCGTTCGTAAGAGCCTCGTCGTCAACTGCTGGGCGCGCCGCGACAGCTACGAGCCGCGCGGCCCCTTCTAGTCCGGACGCGCGCAGCTAGCGTTCCCGGGATGCGCGTCCCGGTCCGTCTCGGACTCCAGGTGCCGAGCTTCGAGCTCGGTGGCGTCGCGCCGGAAGCGCTGTTCGCGAAGCTCGTCGACGTCGCCGCGACCGCGGAGAGGTCCGGCTTCGACTCGCTCTTCGTGATGGATCACCTCCACCAGATCCCCGGGGTCGGGCCGCCCGAGCAGCGGATGCTCGAGGGGAACACCACGCTCGCGGCACTGGCGGCGCGGACGGAGCGGCTCCAGCTCGGCCTGATGGTCGGTAGCGTGACGTACAGGAACCCGGCCCTGCACGCGAAGATCACGACGACCCTCGACGTGATCTCGGGCGGGCGTGCGATCCACTCCCTCGGCGCCGCCTGGTACGAGGAGGAGCATCGGGCGTACGGCTTCGAGTTTCCACCGCTGAGGGAGCGCTTCGAGCGCCTGGAGGACGCACTCCGGATCGCACGCGCGATGTTCACGCAGGAATCGGCTACGGTCGAGGGACGGCATCACCGCGTTGACGGCGCGCTGAACAACCCGCGCCCGCTGCGGGGCGACATTCCGATCCTCGTCGGCGGGAGCGGCGAGCGGAAGACCCTGCGCCTCGTCGCGCAGTACGCGGACGGGTGCAACGTCTTCGGCGACCCGGAGCGGGTCCGGCACCTGATGAGCGTCCTCGACGCCCACTGTGAAGAGGTCGGGCGGGCGGGTCACGAGATCACGCGCACCAGGCTCGGGACGCTCGCGATCGCGCGCACGCACGAGGAGGCCGAGCGGCAGCTCGCGACCTGGCCTGACCGGGCGAACATGGACCCGGAGCGCCTGCGGATGGTGCTGACGCTGGGCGACCCGGACGAGGTCGCCGAGCAGGTGCGAGCACTCCTCGACGCGGGACTGGACGGCCTCGTCTTCCACATGCCGAACCCGCAGGACCTGGACGCCGTCGCGCTCGCCGGCGAGAGCCTGAGCCGCGCGATCGGCTAGCGGCCGAGCGAGAAGTACTCGCGGTTCGGCATCCAGCCGAGACCGCTCGCGAGGCGGTTCGTGAAATTGAACATCGCCGCCACCTGGGCGATGTCCATGATCTCCTCGTCGTTCCAGCCGGCCTCGCGGAGCGCCTCGATGTCTTCGTCGTCGCAGCGGTGGGGCTCCTCCGTCAGCTTGACCGCGAAGTCGAGCATCGCCCGGTCCCGTGGGTCGAGCTGCGCGTACCTGTAGCCGGTCGCGAGCTGCTCGACGAACACCGGATCCTCCGTCAGCATCCGCAGCGCTGCGCTGTGCGAGACGATGCAGTAGTGGCAGCGGTTCGTCGCCGAGACGACGACCGCGATCATCTCGCGCTGCGCCTTCGTCAGGCCGGACTCGCCCCGGAGCAGCTCGTCGTAGTACGCCCACCAGGCGAGCAGGTGGTTCGGCCGCAGGGCGAAGACCCGCAGCACGTTGGGAACGAATCCGAGCCGCTCGAGCGGCTTCGCCCAGAGTTCCTGCACCTCGGCTGGGACATCGTCCTCGTTCGGGACGTGCAGCCGGGCGATCCTCGCCGTCTCGGATTCCGTCCGAGCCACACCCTAAGTCTACGGGAGCATCAGCCGGTAGCCCACCCCCCACTCGTTGATCACGTACGGCGTCTCGGTGAACGCCGCGACCTTGCGGCGCACGCGCGAGGCGTGGGAGTCCAGAGTCCTGGTGCGCCCCATCGCCCGGAACCCCCAGACCTCGCGCAGCAGCTCGTCCTTCGTGAACACCCGCGTGGGCTGTTCAGCGAGCCGCAGGAGCAGCTCGTACTCGCGGGCGGCGAGCGTCACCCGCTGACCGAGGACGCGGACGCAGCGAGTGATCCGGTCGATCTCGATCTCGCCCGCCCGGACGACCTCGCCGTTGCGAGGCGACGTGCGGCGCAGGACGGCGCGGATGCGGGCGAGCAGCTCCTCGTACGAGAACGGCCGGCCGAGGTAGTCGTCCGCCCCGCGCTCGAGCGCGCGCACGCGGTCGACGACGTCCGCGTCGACGCGACCGAGCAGGATGACGGGCACGTTGCGGTCCCAGAAGCGACCCGGCTCGCCCTCGCGCAGCCGGCGGCAAAGCTCGAGCTCTGTGCCGACGACGAGGTCGGGCCGCAGGCGCTCGGCCAGGTCGAGCACCTCCGGGATCTCGCCGGCACCGAGCACCTCGAAGCCGTCGTCGGCCAGCTGGCGCTCGAGGTAGCCGCGCGCGCCGGTCTCGGGCTCGGCGACGATCACGGCGGACATGCGGCCGAAGGTAGCGCCCGCAGCCGCACGCGCCAAGATGTCCTTTCACGCGAGTGTGCGCCGAGCTTTCTACAGCCGTCCGGAGCGGACCGGCCATGCGGGCGACGACGGGTCTCGACGCCTGAGCGCCTCCCAGTCGCGGCGCGGCGGGGCGAACACCTCGACGGCGACTGCGCCGTCGGGCCCTGCGGTCGCCTCGTGGGGGACGTTGGCCGGGATGTGCCAGGTGCCGCCGGCCTCGAGCTCGCGCTGCTCGTCTCCGATCCGAAGGCGCATCAAGCCCGCGGCAAGCACGCCGGTCTGCTCGTTCTCGTGTGCGTGCTCGGGAACGACGGCGTGCGGATCCAGCTCGACGACGACGAACGTCACGCGCTCTCCCGCGACGACGCGGCCGAGCACGCCGGGCCAGACCACGTGCGGCCCGATCCCGGCGAGGTCGCCGAACGCGCTGACGCCTCCGGCGTCGTCTCTCACAGCCTGCCCGAGCGGACGACGCCGATCAGGAGCCAGACCCCGAGCACGCCGAAGAGGACGAAGCCGATCAGCGAGATCACGTGCAGGCCGATCAGGTGCGGGCCGGTCTTCGCGAAGATCCCGATCAGGCTCGACCCGATCAGCCCGCCGGCGACGACGAGAGCGATCACGAGCCGGTTGAAGACGACGTCGAGCTTGTGGGCGAGCTCGTCCAGCCCCTTGTGCCGGAAGATCAGCTCCAGCTGCCCGTGCCGCGCCTGCTCGAGCACGTCGTGCCACTGGTACGGCGCCTCCCGGATCACCTCCGTCAGCGCGCGGGCCTCCTTGCTCGCCCGCCGGAGCATCCGGTTCGGCGTGTACCGGTGCAACATCAAGTCGCGGGCGTACGGCTTCGCGACCTCGAAGACGTTGAAGTCCGGGTACAGCTCGGTCGTGACCGACGCGAGCGTGGCGATCGCCTTGTCGAGGATCACGAACCGCGTCGGCAGCCGCAGGTTCTGCGCGTAGATCAGCGCGAACGCCTCCCGGATCACCTGCATCGCGTCGATCTCGGCGAGCCGCGCGCCGTAGTACTTGTAGTAGATCTCCCGCAGCTCGGCCTGGAGCTCGGCCTCGCGCGCCTTCTCGTAGCGGACGCCCAAGTCGCCGAGGCGCTTGGCGAGCGCGTCGACGTTCTCCGAGGCAGCGTCGATGAACAGCGCGGTCATCTTCGACATGTCGTCGTCGCTCAGCTTCCCCGCCTGCCCGAAGTCGACGAGGCCGATCTGCTCGGGACCGACGACGAGGATGTTCGCCGGGTGCGGGTCGCCGTGGAAGAACCCGTGCCGGAAGATCATCGTCATCCACGCCTCGCTGAGCAGCGTGGCGAGCCGGCGGCGCTCGTCGGGCGTGTATCCCTCGAGCTCGAGGTCGGCGAGCTGCGTCCCGTCCAGCAGCTCCAGCGTCAGCACGCGCTGGCGCGAGTAGCTCCAGTAGACGCGCGGGATGCGAACGTGTGGATGGCCCGCGAAGTGGCGATGGAAGGCCTGCGCGTTCCGGCCCTCCTGCCGGTAGTCGAGCTCGTGGCGGATCGAGCGCGCGAACTCGTCCACGAGCTCGCGCGCGTCGATGAAGTCGAGCGCCCGGACGCGCTCCTTGGCGAGCCGGGCGGCCTGGTAGAGAAGCGCGAGGTCGGCCTCGATCTTGCGCGGTGCCTCCGGACGCTGCACCTTGACCGCGACGTGCCGCCCGTTTGGCAACACGGCGCGGTGCACCTGACCGATCGAGGCCGCCGCCATCGGCTGCTCGTCGAACTCGACGAAGAGCTTCTCCAGCGGCAGCTCCAGCTCCTCGGCGACCACCCGCTGCACCTCCGAGAACGGGAAAGGCTTGACGTCGTCCTGAAGAGCCCGGAGCTCGACGATGATGTCGGGCGGGACGATGTCCGGGCGCGTCGAGAGCAGCTGCCCGAACTTCACGAACGTCGGCCCGAGCTCGTCCAGCATCTCGCGGAGGTGCTGGCCGCGCGCAGTCGCGCTCAGCCCGGGCTCGAGCGTCGCCGCCCGCCGCGGCCACGGCAGCAGGTCGGTCAGCTTGTGGGTCTCGAGGAAGTAGCCGAAGCCGTGTCTGACCGCGACCTGCGCGATCTCCGAGATACGCCCGAGATTCCGCTGGGGGGCAGGCTGCGCCATGGGCTCAGTGTTGCACGACGTCGTCGGCAATCCTGCCGGGCACAGCCCGCCAGGATGCCCGAGGTAGGAGACACAAGGCAGAAGCCCGCAGAGCGCAGGGGTCGTCGGCAATCCTGCCGAGCAAAGCCCGCCAGGATGCCCGAGGTAGGAGACACGAGGCAGAAGCCCGCAGAGCGCAGGGGTCGTCGGCAATCCTGCCGAGCAAAGCCCGCCAGGATGCCCGAGGTAGGAGACACGAGGCAGAAGCCGGAGAGCGCAGTGCTGGCCAGGGTCAGCTTCAGCCTGACCCGACTGGTTCGCGAAACGACGGGACAGGCTGAGACCTGTCCCTTACACGGCGCGCGGCTTCTCTACGAGTCGCAGGCGATGCTCGAGCTGCGCGACGCGGAGCTCGAGCTCCTCGAACTCCTCGCGCGTGACGGCGCCAAGCTGGTTGAGCACGGAGGCGAGGGTGTCGCTCGCGCGCTCGCCGAGTCGCGTCGCGTCGCCGCGCCATCGCGTCGTCGCCGCCTCGAGCAGCGCGCGGGCCTCGTCGCGGCGCATCCCCCCTCGCTCGGAGAGCTCGGTCGCAAGCTCGTCGAGCCGGTCCGCGGTCAGGGCGACCACGCCGACGGCGGCGAGGGCGAGCCGCTCGAACGCGTTATCTGGCGCGGCCATGCGGGCGAGACCGCCGCCGCTGCCGGCGCCGCTCCCGCTTCGACTGCGACCTCGACATCGCGCCGTCGCCGGCCGGCGCGGCCGCCGCGGCCGGAACCGGCTCGCCGTCGGTCGCGACCGGGACCTCCTCGGGGAACTCCTCGGCCGGCGGCTCGACCGCCACCGCCTCTGCGTGCGCGACGAGACCGAGCTTCTCCGCCTCCTCGATCGTCACGCCGCTCACGCCCTTGACCACCACGTCGCCCTCGGTCCGCCGGCGGAAGTCCGGGCTGCGCTCCATCAGCACGGTCAGGAACGGCGTCGCGACGAAGAACGTCGAGATCGCGCCGAGCCCGATACCGATGAAGAGCGCGAAGGCGAAGTCCTTCAGCGTCTCGCCGCCGAAGAGCAGCAGGCTCCCGACGGGGAGGAGCGTGATGAACGTCGTCGCCAGCGAGCGGCGCATCGTCTCCCAGAGCGAGACGTTCGCGATCGTGGCGAACTTCGCCCGTGGCATCAGCGGCAGGTTCTCCCGGATCCGGTCGAAGACGATGATCGTGTCGTAGATCGAGTAGCCGAGCACCGTCAGCACCGCCGCGACGGTCGCGGTCGTCACCTCGCGCCCGCTCAGCGCGTAGACGCCGAGCGTGATCAGGATGTCGTTGAACAGGGTGCGGAGGATCGGGATCGCGAACCGCCATTGGAAGCGGAACCAGATGTACATCGCGATCAGCAGGAACGAGACGAGGATCGAGTAGATCGCCCCGCGCGCGATCTGGCGGCTGAAGCTCGACGACACGTTTTTGACACCGGTCGACTGCGCGTGGAGGTCGTCGGCGAGGACGCCCTGTAGCTTGTCCTGCTGCGCGGCCGGCAGCGACTTCGTCCGGATCTGGAAGCTCGTGTACCGGTCGCCGCCCACCGACGCACCGCGGCCCTGGACGACCGCGTCCTTGCGCCCGATCTTGCCCATCTCGTCGCGCACCTTCGAGAGCGCCGTGGGGGTCGGGGTCTTGAAGGTGACCTGCGTGCCGCCCTTGAAGTCGATCCCGAGGTTCAGGCCCTTGACCGCGATCACGACGATGCTGAGCACGATCGCCACGGTCGCGGCGGACAGCCAGATCCGCCGCCGTTTCGGGCTGTTCACGTCGATCCGCTGCCAGTTCGCGATCGTCTGCCCGGTCGCGCCCATGAAGCGCGGGTTGTCGAACCAGCGGAAACCGGCCAGCAGGCCGAGCATCGCGCGTGTCGCCGCGACCGCGGTGACGAGCGAGATCACGGTGCCGAGCAGCAGCATCAGCGCGAAGCCCTTCACCTGCGCGGTCGCGGCGGCGAAGAGGACGAACGCGGTGATGCAGGTGACGACGTTCGCGTCGACGATCGTGTGGAAGCCGCGCTGGTAGCCGGCCGAGATCGCCGACCGGATCGAGCGGCCGGACCGCACCTCTTCCTTGATGCGTTCGAAGATGACGACGTTCGCGTCGGCGGCGACGCCGATCGTCAGGATCAGGCCGGCGAAGCCAGGCAGCGTGAGCGTGACGTTCAGAAGCAGGATCGCCGCGTAGAGCAGCGCCGCGTAGATCGCTAGGCCGGCGACGGCGATCAGGCCGAGGAACCGGTAGAAGACGAGCAGGAAGAGGGCGACGACGAGCAGGCCGATCAGCGCCGCCTTCTTGGCCTGCTTGAGCGAGTCCTTACCGAGCGTCGCAGAGACGTCGGTGCGCTCAATCTGCTTGAACTCGACCGGCAGCGCACCGGTCTGGAGGACGAGCGCGAGGTCCTTCGCCTCCCCCACACTGCGAATGCCCGTGATCCGCGCGCCGTTGACCGGGTCGATCCCGCCCGGGAACTCGTTGAAGTCGATCGAGGGGAACGACTTGATGTCTCGGTCGAGGACGATCGCGAAGTGCTGGTTGAAGTTGTTCGGGTCGCCCCCCTGCCCGAAGCGTGCGTAGGCGGTGCGGCCGCGCACGGCCTCCGCCTTCGTGATCTCGTGGAACCGCTTGCGCCCCTGCCCCGTGAACGCGAGCAGCACCTCCGGCTGGGACGTATTCGGATCGAAGTCCTGGCGCGTGCCGGAGAGCTTGAGGTCGCCGCCCGTCATCTCCGGGATCGGGTTCGCCTTGTCGTCGGGCTTGTGGCGCATCAGGTAGTAGTAGGTGTGGGTCGGCGGCGACTCGTTCACGCCGGGGCAGACGACGGCGCTGTCGCCGCACGTGACGACGATCACTCCGGCCGGGACGGCGAAGGTCTTGTAGTCCTTCGGGTTCGTCGAGCGCTTCGGCGGCGCCTTCTTGCCCGGGGCGGCAGGCGCCGGCGCCTTGGCGGCCACGATCGCCTTGTCGCGCTCCTGCACCGCCTGCGCGCGCGTCTGCAGCGGACCGGCGACGAGCCGCTTGTCCTGGTCGAAGACGTAGAAGGCGGTCGGGGTGCCGCTCTCGGCGCGGGACTGCTGGCCGGCGAGAAGGTCGTAGAGCTTCGTCGAGGCGACCGGGACGCCCTGCGCGCTGATCGAGGATCCGGTCAGGTCGGCCTCGAGGTCGAAGAGCTCGAGCTGCGCCGTCTTCCCGATCAGCTCGGCCGCCTTCTTCGGGTCGTGGACGCCGGCGAGCTGGATGACGATCTGGTCGGAGCCCTGCTTGCGGATCTCGGGCTCGGAGACGCCGAGCTTGTCGATCCGGTTCCGCATGATCGACACCGAGCGGTCGAGGTCCTCGGACGTGATCTTGTGGGCCTTCGGGGGCACCGCCTTGAGCACGACCTCCAGGCCTCCCTGCAGGTCGAGGCCGAGGCGCGTCTTCTTGTGGGTGGGCGAGCCGGGCACGATCAGCAGGATCGCGCCGACGACCGCGGCCAGGATCAGGCCCATCAGAATCAGGTAGTTACGCCGTTGACGCACGGTCGATCAGCTTAGCGCCGAGTCTCGCCGGTTGGTTCCTCGACGGGCTCCGGCTCCACCGTGTCTTCCGGGGGGAGCACCGCGGCGATCGCGCGCTTCGAGAGGCGCGCCTCGTTCCCCGGGCTGAGCTCCACCGTCACCTCGTCCTCGGAGATCGCGCGAACGGTCGCGAAGAAGCCGCCCGCGGTCAGCACCTCGTCGCCGATGCGGAGCTCCTCGACCATCGCCTCGTGGGCCTGGTGCCGACGGCGCTGTGGCCGGATCATGAACAGCCAAACGAGGAAGAGCACGAGGATGATCAGGATGAAGAAGCCGCTGTTCACAGTGGTTCACGCGCGGCGCCTGCCAGCGCGTCCGTCGTGAAGTCTGCCAGCCGGCCGGCCTCGATCGCAGCCCGTGCGCCCGCGGTCAGGTCGAGCAGGTAGCGCAGGTTGTGGAGCGACAGGAGCCGCAGGCCGAGCAGCTCCTGCTGGTTGACGAGGTGGCGCACGTAGGCACGGGAGAAGCGGGTGCACACCGGGCACCCACAGCGTTCGTCGAGCGGGCCCGGATCGCGGGCGAAGCGCGCGTTCCGGAGGTTGAGGCGGCCGTGGGAGGTGAGGGCGGTGCCGGTTCGCCCGAGCCGCGTCGGCAGCACACAGTCGAAGATGTCGATCCCGCGTGCGATCACCGCCAGGACCCCATCCGGGTCGCCGATCCCCATGAAGTAGCGCGCCTTCTCGGCGGGCAGCAGCGGCGCAGCCCAGCCGACCGTGTCGAGCATCTCAGGCCTCGGCTCGCCGACGGAGAGACCGCCCAGCGCGTAACCGTCGAAGTCCAGGGCGGTCACCTCCTCGATCGAGCGCGTGCGCAGCTGATGGTCCGACCCGCCCTGCGCAATTCCGAACACGAGCTGGCCCTGCGCATGCGGGGCCTCGCGTTGGCGGGTCGCCCACAGGGTCGTCAGACGCACGGCTGCCTCGGCTTCCGCCCGCGACACGCCCGCCGGCGGGCAGACGTCGAGGCACATCGCCACGTCGGAGCCGAGCTTCGCCTGGATCCCGGCGACGAGCTCCGGCGTGAAGCGGTCCGCCGTGCCGTCGTACACGGAGCGGAACGTGACCCCTTCGTCGTCGACGGCGGCAATCGTGTCACGAAGCGAGAAGACCTGGAATCCGCCGGAATCGGTCAGGATCGGTCCGTCCCAGCCCATGAACGCGTGCAACCCGCCGAGCTCGGCGACGAGCTCCTCGCCCGGCCGGAAGTGGAGGTGGTAGGTGTTGCCGAGCAGGATCTGCGCGCCGGCCGCGCGCACCTCGTCGGGGTGGAGGCTCTTGACGCTCGCCTTCGTCCCGACCGGCATGAACGCCGGCGTCGGCACGTCGCCGTGCGCGGTGCGGAGCACGCCGGCGCGCGCCGCCCCGTCGATCGCCTGCACCTCGAAGCTCACGGTGCTTCCCATTGGGGCACCCCGGCCCACCACCCACTGCGAGCGTAGCGGCGAAAGTGCAACGCGTGTGAAACGCGGGTGTGACGAAAGCGTGGCGACTTGTTCACCGGACGAGCATCGCGTCGCCGAAGGAGTAGAAGCGGTACCGCTCGGCGATCGCCGTCCGGTACAGCGCGCGCGTCTGCTCCACGCCGGCGAAAGCCATCACGAGCGCGAGCAGCGTCGAGCGCGGCAGGTGGAAGTTCGTCAGCAGCGCGTCGACGCGCCGGAACTCGAATCCGGGCGTGATGAAGAGCTCGGTGCGGCCGACGAGCGGCGCGCCGCGGGCGAGCGTCTCCAGCACGCGCACGGTCGTCGTCCCGACCGCGAGCACGCGCGGCGCCTCCGCGATCCGCCGCCACGCCTCCTCGGCCACCTCGTAGCGCTCCCCGTGCAGCCGGTGCTCCGCGAGGTCGTCGACGGCGACCGGCCGGAACGTGTCGAGCCCGACGTGCAGCGTCACCCGCTCGATGTCGAGCCGCGCGAGCAGCTCGGGCGTGAAGTGCAGGCCGGCCGTCGGGGCTGCGGCCGAGCCCGCCTCGCGCGCGTAGACCGTCTGGTAGCGCTCGGGATCAGCGAGCGGCTCGGTGATGTACGGCGGCAGCGGCACCTCCCCGTCGGGCTCGCCCTCGAGCCGCACCCGCCAGCGGCCCTCGCCGAGGTGCTCGACCAGCTCGACGGCGCCGTAGCGCCGCCCGCTGCGCAGCCGCCGAGTCGGTCGCGCGAGTGCCTCCCACAAGTCGTCGCCCACCTGCTCGAGGAGCACCACCTCTCCGCGCGGCTGCTCGATCCGGATCCGCGCCGGCACGACCCGCGTGTCGTTGACGACGACGAGCGCGTCGCCGATTTCCCCCGGTAGATCGCCGAATCCACAGTGCCTGGCACTGCAAGTAGCGCGCTCGTAGACGAGCAGCCGCGACTCGTCGCGTCGCTCGAGCGGGTGCTGGGCGATCAGCTCGGGCGGCAGGTCGTAGTCGAGCTCCGATGATTTCATCCGGCGGACACGCTATCGTCGCCCTCGTGGACGAAGGCGCTCTCGATCGCGCCCGCGAGCGGCTCGCAGAAGCGGCCGCAGGCAGAACGCAGCCGGGCGACGTCGAGGCCGCGCTGGAGCGCGCGCGGGAGCAGGTGGAGGCCCTGGCCGCCACGGCCGCCGAGCTCGAAGCCACCCTCCCGGACCGCGTCGGCGAGGCCGTCCGCGACGGGATCCGCGTCGAGGCGCGACCCGTCTCACGCCAGCTCGCGGAGGTCCGCGGGCTCGCGAACCAGACGATTCGCCGCCTCGAGCGCATCGAGACCGAGCTGCTCGCGGAGCGAAGCTCGCGCGTCGACGACCTCGGTCTGCTCGTCGACCTGATCGACTCGGGCTGGCGGGCCGTCGACGACCGCCTGCGCCGCATCGAGGAGGCGCTCCAGCAGCCCCGCGGTGCGACCGTTTACCGGATCGGCGAGGCTTCCTAGCAGCAGCCCGATGGGCTGCGCAGCTTCCTAGCAGCAGCCCGATGGGCTGCGCGGCCTCCTAGCAGCAGCCCGATGGGCTGCGCGGCCTCCTAGCAGCAGCCCGATGGGCTGCGTGGCCTCCTAGGTCACGGCGAGGATGACCGCGCAGGTCGTCGCCCAGGCGGCGATCGTCAGCAGCAACGGCACGTCGGTGAGCAGCACGTTCTCGGGCTCCTCGCCGAGGTCGCGGCGGTGGAGCAGGAGCAGATAGCGGAAGACGCCGTAGACGACGAACGGCACTGTCGCCATCATCGCCTTCGACTCACGCGCGGTGAACGTGTAGAGGGAGTACGCGATGACCGTCGAGGCGGCCACGACCGAGACCAACTGGTCGACGAGTGCCAGCGAGTAGCCCTCGAGCACGGGCCGGCCGGGCGTTGACCCCGGGGCGTCGTCGGCTGTGCCGGCGACGCTTTCAGCCGTCGCGCCGACGAGCACGAGCTCTGCACGGCGCTTGCCGAGCGCGAGGAAGAGCGCGAGCAGGCCCGTGCAGATCAGGAGCCAGGGCGAGATGCGCACGTCGACGGCCTCGGCGCCGGCGCTCGCGCGAACGACGAAAAGCCCGGCGATCGCCAGCACGTCGATCAGCACGACGTGCTTCAGGCCGGCGGTGTAGGCGGCCTGGAGGACCACGAACGCGGCGAGAAACGCGACCGAGCCCGGGCCCAGCGCGCCCGCACCCGCGAACCCCGCGACGGCGAGCACCGCCGCGAGCCCGAGCGCCGCCCTGACCGGCAGCTCGCCGCTCGCCACCGGGC
>JBKPSO010000263.1:0-9860 GCA_046735055.1 Actinomycetota bacterium | reverse complement strand
AGCAGGTCGCCGCCGCGCTCGAGGGTGGTCTGGTCACGAACGCGGTCAACATCCCGGTCGTCGACGCCGCCGACCTGGAGGTGCTCGGGCCGTTCATCCCGCTCGCGGCGAAGCTCGGCCGTCTCGCCGTCGAACTGGAGGGGAGCTGGCCGAAGCGCGTCGCAGTCGCCGCGCACGGGCCGCTCTCCGAGTACGACACGCGCCTCCTCACGGTGGCGGCGCTGAACGGCGTCTTCCAGGGCCGCGTCGACCACGCGGTCAACTACGTGAACGCGCCGGTGATCGCCGCCGAGCGCGGGATCGAGGTCGCCGAGGAGCGCTTCCGCGCCTCGCGCGACTACATGAACGTAGTCGAGGTGCGCGCCGACGGCGTCGCGGTCAGCGGGACGACGATCGGACCGGAGCCGCGCCTCTTCCTCGCCCGAGCGCTCGGCTTCGCGATCGACATCGAGCTCGCGCCGAACCTCGTCTTCCTCCGCTATACGGACATGCCGGGCGTGATCGGCCGCGTCGGGACGATGTTCGGCGAGGCCGGCGTGAACATCGCGAACATGGCCGTGTCCCGGACGCACGAGGCGGGCAAGGCGCTGATGGCGTTCGCGATCGACGCGCCTGCGCCGCCGGAGCTCGTCGAGCGAGTCCGCGCCGAGGGCTTCGACGACACCCAGTTCATCTCGCTGGCCTAGCCGCAAGCACCGCCGGGCAAAAGTGCGGCTGCGCGCACGAAGTCGGGTCAGAGCTCGGGCGGCGTGACGTCCTTCTCGACGATCTCGTAGTCGTCTTCGTCGGAGACGACCCGCTCGACCTCCTCGTCCGCGTGCCCCGGCTTGACGAGAAAGAGCTTCGGGTCGGTCCGAACCTCCTCGTAGTCGTCGAGCGGCGCCTCGATCCGGTCGGCGCAGTCCGCATCGGCGCACTCGCAGACGAACTCCGCTTCGTCGACGAGGCCCTCGGCGGCCGCGGCGATGTGCTCGTTGACCGAGCGGAACAGCGCCTCCGTCCGCGCAGCCTGGACTTTCTTTCGTCTCGTCACCATGGAGACAACGGTTTGGCGTCCGAAGTAGTTACGCCGCTACGCTTGCGTCGTGGAGGTCCCCGGAGTCGGCACGGCCTGGCCCGCCCCCGTCGACCGGGTCAGTGCGGCGCTCCGTCAGGCCGGGGCCGAAGCGCGAATCGAGGAGTTCGCCACGGGGACGCCGACCGCCGAGGCCGCGGCGAATGCGGTCGGCTGCGACCTCGGGCAGATCGTCAAGTCGCTCCTCTTCGACTGCGACGGGCGCGCGGTGCTCGTGCTCGTTCCGGGCGATCGGCGGGCCGACCCGGGGAAGGTCGCGGCGGCGACGGGCGCCAGCCGAGCGCGGGTCGCCGGCGCCGCCCGGGTCGAGGAGGCGACCGGCTACGAGCCTGGCGGGGTTGCGCCGTTCGCTCTGCGGGCAGTGGACCAGGTCCTGATCGACCAGCGCCTGCTCGGGAGCGGCACGCTCTGGGTCGGGGCTGGCTCGGAGCGACACATGGCGGGCCTGTCGGCCGCGGAGCTCGTCCGGCTGACGCGGGCGCAGCAGGTCGACGTCACGGTCGACGACTAAGATCACGAACGAAGGGGACGGAATGCAGGAGACCGAGAAGATCTGGATGAACGGGGAGCTCGTGGACTGGGCGGACGCCCGGGTCCACGTCGGTGCCCACGGCCTGCACTACGGCACCGGCGTCTTCGAGGGCATCCGCTGCTACGACACGGAGCGCGGCCCGGCGGTCTTCCGGCTGAACGAGCACCTCACACGTTTCGAGAACTCCGCGAAGCTCCTCTACATGGAGCTCCCGTACTCGCTCGACGAGCTCCGCACCGCCTGCTTCGACTCGATCGCCGCCGCCGGGTTGCGCGAGTGCTACCTCCGGCCGCTCGCGTTCTATGGCTACGGCGAGCTCGGCGTCCACACGGAGACGAACCCGGTCGACGTCGTCGTCATGTGCTTCCCGTGGGGCGCGTACCTCGGCGAGGAAGGGCAGAAGCAGGGGGTCCGCGCGATGATCTCGTCGTGGCGCCGCGTCGGGCCGAACACGATCCCGCACGCTGCCAAGGCGACGGGCGTGTACCTGAACTCGATGCTCGCGACCCACGAGGCGCGGCGCGCCGGCTACGAGGAGGCGATCCTCCTCACCGAGGACGGCAGGATCGCCGACGGTCCCGGCGAGACGGTCTTCACGATCAAGGACGGCACCATCTTCACCCCGGACCTGAGTGCTTCGATCCTGCCGGGAATCACGCGCGACACGATCATCCAGATCGGCCAGGACCTCGGGTACACGGTCGTGGAGAAATCGCTGATCCGGACCGACCTCTACACCGCCGACGAGGTCTTCATGGCCGGCACGGCCGCCGAGGTGACGCCGGTGCGCTCGATCGACGACCACGAGGTCGGGGTCGGTCCGATCACGTTGGAGCTCCAGACCGCCTATCGGGACACCGTGACGGGCCGGAGCGAGCGTTGGTCGCAGTGGGTCGAGTACGCGGCGACGCCTAACCGAGCATAGAGAGCAGCGTCTCGACCACGCGGCGCTGGTCGTCGTCGCTCAGCGCAGACCCGCTGGGGAGACAGAGGCCGCGCTCGAAGAGGCCCGCTGAGACCTCGCCACCGTACACCGGCGCGTCCCGGTAGACCGGCTGCATGTGCATCGGCTTCCAGAGCGGTCTCGACTCGATGTCCTCCGCCTCGAGCGCGAGGCGGATCGACTCGCGATCGGTCCCGGCGGCGGCGGGGTCGACGAGGATGCAGGTCAGCCAGCAGTTGCCCGCGCCGTAGCCCGCCTCGGGCATGAACGAGATCCCCGCCGCGTCCGCGAGCAGCGCCCGGTACCGGGCGCTGATCTCGCGGCGCGCCTCGATGCGCTCGGGCAGGACCTGGAGCTGAGCCCGGCCGACGGCAGCGAGCAAGTTGCTGAGGCGGTAGTTGAACCCGATCTCGGTGTGCTCGTAGTGCGGGCCCGGCTCGCGGGCCTGGGTGGAGAGCTTGCGGGCGTGCGCGATCCACTCCCCGTTCGGTGAGACGAGCATCCCGCCGCCGCTCGTCGTGATCACCTTGTTGCCGTTGAAGGAGAAGGCGGCGAGGTCTCCCTGGGCTCCCGCCGCTTGCCCGCGGTAGGTCGCGCCGAGCGACTCGGCCGCGTCCTGGACGAGCGTGACGCCGCGTTCGGCACAGACTGCGCGGATCGCGTCGTAGTCGCAGCACTGGCCGTAGAGGTCGACCGCGACGACCGCGCGGATCTGCGAGCGCTCCTCCAGTGCGCGCTCGAGCAGAGCGGGATCGACCGTCCAGCTCTCCGCGGTCGCGTCGACGAAGACGGGGCTCGCGCCGACGAACCGGATCGGGTTCGCGCTCGCAGAGAAGGTGAGCGACGAGCACGCGACCTCGTCGCCCGGCCCGATCCCGAGCACGACGAGCGCGAGGTGGAGCGCCGCCGTCCCGCTCGAGAGCGCGAGCGCATGGGGGACACCGCTGAGCTCGGCGAGCTCGGCCTCGAACGCGTCCACGTGCGGGCCGAGCGGCGCAACCCAGTTCGAGTCGATCGCGTCGCGGAGGTAGTCGAGCTCGCGGCCGGAGAGGTGGGGGGGCGAGAGGTAGATCCGCGGCACCGCGCCGAGCCTACCGAGGCGTGCGGCGACACCTGGTAGTTGCATAATCAGCCCGTGGCAGACGGTGCCGTGAAGATGATCTTCCTCGGGTTCGGGAAGTACGCGCGCTCCGACAAGATCTACGCGCTCGAGCCGATCGAGACCGGGGATCGCGGCAGCGGCCGGCGAACACGGGTCTGGGTCGAGGGCGTGGCCGAGCCGATCGTCGCCTCGCGCACCGAGCGCACGATCCTGGCCGAGATGGGCCAGGACACGGGCGCGGGCTCGGCGATCCTCGACGACGCGCTCGCTCTCGCGGAACGACTGGCCGAGGCCGCGGACCAGGGCAAGGTCGACCTCGGCGACCTCGGGCGCCGCGCGCACCGCCTGCTCGAGAAGACCGCGAGGCCCGCCGAGGGCGAGAAGCTCTTTTAACCCGCTGCCCTGAGCGACTTCGAGCAAGAACCCATCGCCCTCGAGGAGGCGCCGCCGACGACTGACCGGCCGGGGCGGTTCCGGCTGCTGCGGCTCGTCGCGATCGACATCCGCCCGCTGCGCGAGTCGCGCGACTATCGGCTCCTGTGGTGTGGGCAGGCGATCTCCACCTTCGGGAACATGGCGACCTTCGTCGCCGTCCCATACCAGCTCTACGCGCTGACAGGGTCGGCGCTCCAGGTCGGGCTGCTCTCGATCTGCGACGCGGTGCCGCTGCTCGCCTTCGCTGCAGTCGGCGGGACGGTCGCGGACCGGTTCGACCGGAGGAAGGTCGTGCTCTGGACCGACCTCGGTCTGATGGCCGTTGCCGCACTGCTCGCCGTGAACGCCTTCGCCGGCTCCCCGCAGGTGTGGGCGCTCTACGTCCTCGCCGCGTGCGCGACCTCGCTCTGGTCGCTCGGCGCGCCCGCTCTTCGCGCCATGATGCCGGGACTCGTCCCGGAGCACCAGCTCGCCGCGTCGCAGGCGCTGCAGTCGATCTACTCGCAGACGGCCGCGATCGCCGGCCCGGCGCTGGGCGGCCTGCTGATCGCTGCGGCCGGGATTGGCTGGGCGTACGCAATCGACGCGGCGACGTTCTCTGCGTCCCTGGTCGCAGTGCTTCTGGTCGCGCCGGCGCCGCCGAGGGGCGAGATCGCCCGCGAGGCGCTCGAGTCGCTGCGCGAGGGCTGGCGCTTCCTGCTCCGGCAGCCCGTGATCCTCGGGACGTTCGCGCTCGACACGAACGCGATGGTGTTCGGGATGCCGCAGGCGCTGTTCCCGGCGATCGCCGTGAACGGGTTCGCGACGGCGCTGTGGCTCGGTCTTGCGATGCTCGCGATCGCGGGCCTCGCGGACGAGATCAGCGCGATCCTGCGCTCGACGATCCTTTTCGCCTGCACGCCCGACCACTATCGCGGCCGGATGCAGGGCTTCGAGCTCGCGCAGGTGGCGAGCACGCCGGCGCTCGGCAACGTCGAGGCGGGCATCGTCGCCTCGCTGACGAGCCTGCGGTTCTCGGTCGTCTCCGGCGGAATCGCCTCCGCCGCCGGCGCGGTCGCGATCCTCGCGCTGCTCCCCGGCCTCTTCCGCTATGACGGTTCCGGCCATGGCAGGGGTCTGACCCCAACGGCAACGGAACCGTGACGATTCCGAAACGATTCTTCGCGCGCAGCGTTCACGAGGTCGCGCCGGAGCTGATTGGAGCGACGCTGCTCGTCGACGGAGTGGGGGGCCCGATCGTCGAGGTCGAGGCGTACGACCACGAGGACCCGGCGAGCCACGGCTACCGCGGCCGCACCGCCCGCAACGCCTCGATGTTCGGGCCGCCCGGGCACGCGTACGTGTACCGCTCGTACGGCATCCACTGGTGCCTCAACCTCGTCTGCGGCGAGGAGGGGGTGGCCGAAGCCGTGCTCGTGCGCGCGCTCGACCCGACGCAGGGCGTCGACCGCATGCGGGAGCGCCGGCGCACGAACAAGCCGCGCCTTCTGTGCGCCGGCCCCGGACGGCTCTGCGAGGCACTCGGGATCACCGGCGAGCACGACGGCCTTCCGCTCGACCGACCGCCGTTCGAGCTCCACTCGCGCACGGTCGCGCTCGAGGTCATGGCCGCGCCGCGGGTCGGCATCACCCAGGCCGCCGAGCGCCCGTGGCGCTACGTGTTGGCCGGTTCGCCGTTCCTGAGCCGCGGGCTACCCAGAGTGTGATCGGCAGCCCCGGGGCCGCCGCGACGCCCGCCTTCGGCCGCTGCCGGACGATCTCGAGCCCGCTGCCGCGCAGCACCGTCTTCAGCTTCAGCCGACCGAGCTGCTTCCGCGCCTGCGGCACTCTCAGGCCGACCACCCTCGGCACGACGCCGTGCAACGGCTTCGCGAAGACGATCGTCACCCGGTTGTAGGACGAGAGGCGCCCCTTCGCCGGGATCTGCTTGACGACGACGTGCAGCGGCTGCCCCGCCGATGCGGGCTTGTAGACGACGACCGGCGTCAGCGGCTGCGCCTCCAGCCGGGCGTTCGCGACCTCGTAGGTGGAGCCGACCACGTTCGGCACCTCGACCTCGTTCGGCCTGCAGTTCGCCTTCTTCGCCGGCGTGCGGCCGGAGAAGTACTCGAGGCTGATCGTGTTTCGGCAGACGCCGTTGTCGAGTTGGAACGTGCCGTCTCGGAGCACGAGCCGCCGCGGCTCCACCCCGGGCGTATTGGGCGACGGAAAGCTCTGCGGCTGCGCCTTGCGGTAGTTGATCGCCGACTCCGCGAAGGTCCTCCAGATCTCCGCGGGGAAGGTGCCGCCCGCTACGGGGTCCCCGTGGTACTCGGTCAGCATCGGCCGCAGCGTGTTCGGGTACCCGACCCAGACAGCCACGACGAGCTGTGGCGTGTAGCCGACGAACCAAGCATCGCCATTGTTCTCGGTCGTGCCCGTCTTGCCGGCGACCTCCCACGGGTACGGGAGCGCCGCCCGTTTACCGGTTCCGAAACGGACGACCTGCTGGAGGATCTGGTTGACGATCTCCGCGTTCGTCTCGCTGATCACCTGCCGGTCCTTGATCGCGTTGCTGTGGCCGTTGACGGAGAGGACGACGCGCGGGCGGTTTCCGAGCACGGATCCGTCGATGCGCTTGCCTCCGTGGGCGAACGTTGCGAACGCGCGAGCCATCTCGAGCGGGCTGACGGGGTCGGCGCCGAGGCCGATCGCGAAGTACGGGTTCAGGTGGCGCGTGATCCCGAGCTTCCGTGCCGTGGCGGCAACGTTCTTCGGCCCGACGATGCGCGTCAGCTGTGCGTACACCGTGTTGTCGGAATAGGTCGTCGCCGACGAGAGGTCGATCCAGCCGAGGTTCGAGCCCTCGTAGTTGTGGACGTACCAGTCGTGGTCACCGAGCGAGATCGTCACCGGCCTCGACTCGAGCGTGGTCGACGGCGCAATTCCCTGCTCCAGCGCCGTCGCCAGCACGAACGGCTTGAAGGACGAGCCGGGCTGCCGCTCGCCCTGCACCGCGAGGTTGAACTGGCTCTGCCGGTAGTTCTGACCTCCCACCATCGTCAGCACGCGACCGTTTCGCGGGTCGAGCGCGACGAGCGCGGCAGTCGGCATGTTTTCTCCCTTGAGCGTGTCGGAGATCGCCTTGCGCGCAAGCTCCTGCAGGCGGAGGTCGATCGTCGTCTTCACGACCAGCCCGCCGCCGAAGACCTTGCGCGTCCCGTAGCGGTCGACGAGCTGCTGCTTGACGTAATCGACGAAGTACTGCGCCGGCCCGCGAACGCCCGGCTGGTGGATGTCCTCCGGCCTCGGCAGCGGCGTCCGGTTCGCCTTCCTGTACTCGTTGTAGGTGATGTCCTTCTGGTCGACCATCGCCTGCAGCACCTCGCGACGGCGCTGGCGTGCCGCCTTCGGGTCGGTCACCGGGTTGAACCGGCTCGGGTCGGCGGGGATCCCGGCGAGCAGCGCCGCCTCGGCGGTCGTCAGCTTCGAGGCCCCGTGCTCGAAGTACACCTGCGCTGCGCGCTCGATCCCGTAGGCGCCGTTCCCGAAGTAGATCGTGTTCAGGTAGGCGGTCAGGATCCGGTCCTTCGGCCAGACCTGGTCGAGCTGCCAGGCGAGCGCCGCCTCCTTCAGCTTGCGTGAAATCGAGCGTTTGCTGGTCAGATAGGCGTTCTTGACGAACTGCTGCGTGATCGTCGAGCCGCCCTGCACGACCTTCTTGTTGCGCAGATCCTGCCAGACGGCGCGGACGATGCCGCGCACGTCGACGCCGCGGTGCTCGAAGAAGCGCTCGTCCTCGATCGCGACGATCGCCTGCTTCATCACCGGCGCGATCTCGTCCGACGGCACGAGCTTCCGGCTCTCGGAGCCGACGAGGCGCGCGAGCACCCGGTGGCCGGTGGAGTCGTAGATGATCCCGTCCTCCTGCTGGTGCTTCGCCTGTCGAACGGGGTCGAGCTGGGGGATGTCGCCGCGGATCCCGACCACGAAGCCGTACGCGAACGAGACGAAGCAGAAGAGACCCACCAGCACGAGGAGGGTGAGGAGGCGGAGTTTGCGGATCCGGCGACGGCGCTTGCCGTTCACCTGTGAAGACGTCTCGCGGCGCGGCAGAACCCGCGGATTCTAGCCACGCGACGCCGACTAGACTCGGCTCCGTGGGCCTGTCCGACCTGACCCGGAACGCCGTCGACGTCCTGCCGAAGGGCGGGCTCGAGCGCAAGCTCGCGCTCGGCCGGCCGCTGCGCGTGAAGCTGGGGATCGACGTTACCTCACCTGACATCCACGTCGGCCGGGCGATTCCCTTGCAGCGGATGCGAGCCTTCCAGGACGAGGGCCACACCGGGGTGCTGATCATCGGCGACTACACGACGCGGATCGGCGACCCGTCCGGCCGCTCGACGGAGCGGCCCGTGCTCTCGAACGAGGAGATCGACCGCAACGCGAAGACCTACGTCGAGCAGGCGATGATTGTCCTCGACCCCGACCGGACCGAGGTGCGCTACAACGGCGAGTGGCTCTCGACGCTCTCCTACGCGGAGGTCGTCCGGCTCGCGCGCACGGTCACCGTCGCGCGCATCCTCGAGCGCGACGACTTCGCGAAGCGCTACGCAGCCGGCGAGCCGATCTCGGTCTCCGAGCTGTTGTACCCCCTGATGCAAGCGTACGATTCGGTCGCGATCGAGGCCGACGTCGAGCTCGGCGGCACGGACCAGCTCTACAACCTGCTCGCGGGCCGCGACGTGATGGAGGCCTACGGGCTCGAGCCTCAGGTCGCACTGACGACACCTCTGCTTCTCTCCTGGGACGCCGAGAAGATGAGCTCGTCGGTCGGCAACAACATCCCGCTGACCGCGCCGCCCGAGGAGCAGTTCGGGCGGACGATGCGGATCCCCGACTCGCAACTCGAGGAGTGGTACAGGCTCGTCGCCGAGCGGCCGGTGCCGGTGGGCGACCCGATGGAGGCGAAGCTCGAGCTCGCGCGGTTTGTCGTCACGCGCTCGCACGGACAAGAGGCCGCGCAGCGGGCCGAGGAACACTTCACACGGGTCGTCCGGCAGGGAAAGGATCCCGAGGAGATGCCCGAGGTGGCCGTTCCGGAGGGGGATCCCGTCCATCTCCCGGCGCTGCTCTCCTCCGCGTTCGGAATGTCGACGAGCGAGGCCAGGCGGCTGATCGGCCAGGGCGGCGTCCAGGTCGACGGCGAGGCGATCGCCGAGCTCGATCTGCCTCGCAAACGGCTAGAAAATGCGGTCTTGCAGGCCGGCAAGCGCCGATTCGCCCGCTTGACACTCCCCTGAGGGTTGCTATCATTCCGCGGCTGCCCAAAACGGGCGGCGTAGAAGCGTCCCGCCGACCAGGAGTTCCCAACCGAGCGATCCGAGACGGAAGTCGAAGGTAGCGAGTGCGGGGCCTCCGGTGCGTCGGAGGCCTTTTCTATGCTCCCTGGCAAGCGGCATGGTCTTTGAAAACTCAGCAGCGTGCGTTTACGTCGAGACCTCTCGCGGGCTTTTGCTCGCGCGAGGCACAAGACCCGTCCCTTACCTTTCGAGGTAGGGACACTTTGAGCACAAGCTCGAAGTGAAAGCTTGCCGGCTCAGACCGGCAAACCATCTTCACGGAGAGTTTGATCCTGGCTCAGGACGAACGCTGGCGGCGCGCTTAACACATGCAAGTCGAGCGAGAACCAGGGCTTCGGCTCTGGGGACAGCGGCGAACGGGTGAGTAACACGTGGGTAATCTGCCCTCGGCATCGGGATAGCCCGGGGAAACCCGGATTAATACCGAATAG
>JBKPSO010000262.1:0-2963 GCA_046735055.1 Actinomycetota bacterium | reverse complement strand
GCGCAAGGGCTGGAGCTCCACCAACCCCGACAGCTACTCCCATTACAAACGGGGACGTGAGCGCCAACGCAAGCAGGCAGAGCGGAGCCGTGATGAAGCCGACCGCTCCGCCGAGCTGGACCGCGAGGAGGTACAGCGCGGGCGTGAGTACGAGGAACGCTATGCGGCCGAGCGTGCAGCCGAAGAGCCACAAACGGAGTCGCCTCGGGACGACACGGGCAAGCCCGAATGATCCCCGCCATGATCATCGCCACGTCCACCGTCGCCATCGTCTCGATCACTGCATGTCCGCCCGGTTCCCGCGGGGAGAGCGGCTGATCCCGCGAGAATCGACGCAAGCAGGAACAACGGGGGCAGGAAGGCGTTGCCGCCGAAGATGCGCTAACGGCGAGCTGGTAGTCGGCTAACCGGACCGACGCGAGCCCGGTTGAGACCTCCGGAAGCGCGGTCGCAGCCGCGAGTACGGTCGCGGCGAACAGGACCCCGCTCATGCCCGCATGCTGCGCCAGCTTCTCGCTGCTCCGTTCGAGGACGACTCCCGCGGCGAGCGTCGCAGCCGCGGCGACGCCGAAGATCGCCGCGGCACTCGCCGTGATGCCGCGGCCCGCGGCGGCGCTGCTCCTTTCCGTCTTGCGCGTCCCTTTCGCGAGCTCCTGTCCGTCCGGCGCCTGCCCTTCCTCGAGCCACGGCAGCCCCTGATTGGCGCGCCTGACGAGCCAGAGCCCGATCACCCAGATCAGCGCGATGTTCAACGCCGCCGGCTCGACGCGACCGAAGTACACGTGCGCCCCGAACTGCGTGCCCATGATCGTGGCTCCGAGAACAGCGATGACGATCGCCCCTTCGAGCACGAGCTGGAGCGAGGCCGCCAGGTACGTGAGCGCGGACCGCGTCCCCAGGCCGATCGCGTCTATGACCGCGAGCGCGACCGTCTGGATCGCGATCCCGCCAGGATGTTCCCGGTCGCAATCTCGATGTTGTGCTCGATCGCCGCGGTCACGGTGATCGCGATCTCGGGGAGGTTCGTCGTGACGGCGAGCAGGATGGCTCCGGCTAGCCTCCCCGAGATGGAAGCGCAGGGCGAGCACGTCGGTCATCCGTGAGAGCCAGATACCGGCGACCCAGACTGCGGCGGCCGCCCCCGCAAGAATCGAAGAGGATCGCGTCTGGTCGCTCCACCGGTACCTCCTGTGCGGATGGGGCTCATCCAAGCCTAGGACTCGAGAACGCGGCAACGCGCTACTGCAGACGACCTCGTTTCATCGCCCTGACCCCGGCGCAATGACCGAGAGTCCTGGCCGGCCATCGTCGCTAGGAAGGAACGAGTGGTCCATCAGTCGCGCGGCCCTTTCGAGTTTGAGTTCTCAGGCGCGGCGGGCGAGCCGGCGACCGCTCTCCGTGGCGGGCGGCGTGTAGTTGAGCTCGTAGTAGTGATAGAGGGACTTCTCGTCCGTTTGAGATAGCTCGTCGCCCTGCAGCTCGATGTTTGGAGCGTCCTTGACCTGCTCCTTGTACACGGCAACCTGCAGGTTGTCGGGGCCGATCGTGATCGCGCCAAGCGGGACGAACGTCAGGTGGCGGCCGATGAAGCCCTCCTTGACGGTGCCGAACATCGGCTCGTCGTTCTCGACGTCGACGTAGACCGCTTCGAGCTTGCCGATCTTCTCTCCGTCGCGGTCGACGAGCTGCTTGCCCTGCCACTCGGCGATGTTCCACTCTGCGTCTTCCTGATGCTCGGTCACCGTCGTCGCCTCCCGTATCTCCGCATCGACTGGTCGGTCAGCATTCTAGTTCGCGGTCGCGGAATGGACGTCGAAATGGTTCTAGTGGCCGTCAGAACTCACGGCTGCCCGAGTGTTCGCGGATGACGCCTGGGAACGCCTCGCTATCGGGCGACCGTCCCGGTGAAGGTCTCCCGGCCTTGGTCTGGATTTTCGCTTCCGAACCTGGCCACCATCGTGCCGCCGCCGCGCACACCTTCGAAGCTGCCGGTGTCGCTGACGACTTCCCAGACGGCGCTCTGGACGGGCGATAGCTGCGCGGGTGAGAAGCGGATCTGCAAGCGGCCGCCGGGACAGTGGAATTCGTGAGGTTCGTCGGACCCGTGCTGGCGTCGCACCGCATACCTCGCAGGCGGTCGGGGGCGGGTCCCATGCCGTGGATGGCCTCGAACTCGTCGCCGTTCGGGCAGCGGTACTTGTAGCTGGGTATCCCCCCGCAAGGCTACCGGGGTCTACCGGCGGTGAGGCAGCTTTCGTGCGTCCCAGTAAGACGGGTGAGGGGCGCCGCCTTCGTGGCCGGCGCCCGCGGAGGATAGGCTCTGTGCAAAATCGAGAAGGAGGGCTGCCTTGGCGCAGACGGAGAGTGTCTTGCAGGGGCGCATCGGTGATCTCGTCGTCATCGAAGGGCATCGCGTCGGCCAGGGCCGGCGCATCGGGGAGATCCTGGAGGTGTTCGGCGAGCGCGGCCACGGCCACTACCGCGTCCGCTGGGAGGCCGGCAACGAGACTGTCTTCTTTCCCTCCAACGACGCGACTATCCAGCGCGCCGACCGGAGGAAGAAGAGGAAATCGTGATCCACTGGGGCAGGTGTCACGAGCTCGCCTGACAACGTGCACGGCCTGACGCACGGATTCCTACGAGGGGCGGCGACTTCCGAGCTCGACACGACGATCGCTCGCTTACGATCGCCATCGCCGGTCCGAGCGTCTGTACGAAGCCGATGCTGGCCAGGCGCAGGGTCGCGAGCCCGGCGGTGACGAGCAGCCGGCGGTGACGATGATCGGGAGCACCCTGCGCGGTGGCGACTCGAGAGGGAGCTGGTAGACCTCGCTCCCGCACAGACCGCTGCGGCTGGCGCGACGCAGGCGCGCGATCCGGAGTGCATACCGGCGAAAGGCCGCCCGGCCGTCCCCACACCGGGTTGGTCAACACGCGCGAGGCGTTCCTCTCGTCTACGGGAG
>JBKPSO010000261.1:0-6389 GCA_046735055.1 Actinomycetota bacterium | reverse complement strand
ATCGGAGCCGCCGACGAGCTCTACCGCGAGCTCGGCATGCCTCCGTCCTGAGCTCGGAGGCGAAGCCGGAAAACGGCGCCGCCGTCGGGCGCGTTCTCGGCACTGACGTCGCCGCCGTGCGAGGTCGCGACCTGCTTGACGATCGCGAGCCCGAGGCCTGAGCCGGGGAGTCTGCGGGCCGCGGCAGCGCGGTAGAAGCGGTCGAAGACGTGGGGGAGGTCTTCGGGCGCGATCCCTGGGCCGTGGTCGCGGACCGTGACTGTGTGTCCGTTGACGCTGACGTCGACGGAATCGCTCCACTTGGCGGCGTTGTCGAGCAAGTTCGAAACTGCTCGGTCGACCTGCACCGGCGAAGCCCGAACAAGGGACTCGGCCAGGTGCTCCCGGAACACGACGTTCGGCGTGTGCATCCGCGCACGCTCGACCGCGGCGGCGACGAGCTCGTCGAGCCGGACTTCGTCGAGCTCGGGCTGCGCGTCGGGGTCGAGCTCGACGAGCGCGCTGACGAGCGCGGAGAGCTCCTCGACTTGCCCGATTACGTCCTGGAGCAGCTTCTTTCGCTCCTCGGGCGGCAGCGGCTTGCCGCCCGCGAGCACCTCGATGTTCGTGCGCAGGCTGGCGAGCGGCGTGCGGAGCTCGTGCGAGGCATCGGCGATGAGCTGCCGCTGAGAGCGGACCGATGCGTCGAGCGCCTCGAGCATCTCGTTGAAGGCGGAGGCGAGCCGGCCGAGCTCGTCCCGTGAGGCGGTCTCGATCCGGCGCGAGAGGTCGCGGGTCTCGGTTACCTCCTCGGCGACCGAGGTCAGCTGGTCGACCGGGCGGAGCGTCACCTGAGCGACGAGCAGCCCGAGCGCGCTTGCGATCCCGATCCCGGCGAGGCCGATGAAGAGCAGGTAGAGGCCCGTCCGGTGAAGCGTGTGGTCGACCTCGTTGAGCGGGCGCGCCACTTGCACCGCGATGCCGTCTCCGACCTGCGTCGAGTAGACGCGGACGTGGACGTCTTCGACGTGGCCCTCCGAGAAGAACGGCTTCCCGCCTTCGCGCGCAATGCGCTCGGCGCGTTCGAGCCCCGGCAACCGCACCGCCGCTCCCTCGCCGTTTCTTCCGATCGCCTGCAGGTAGGTCGGCGGCCCGCCGAGGTTCGCGCGCGGTCCGAGCGGGACGACTCCGTACGCGGGCCCTGGCCCGGGGTTCCGAACGAAGTCGCGGGCTCGGTTGACGAGGCTGCGGTCGACGTCGCCGAGCAGCTGATGCCGCACGAGGACGTAGACGACGCCGGATGCGGCGACGACCGCGATCGCGACCGCGGCGCCCGCGAGCAGCGCGACGCGCAGCCGGAAGCTCATCTACTCCCCGCGGAGCGCATACCCGACCCCACGAACGGTGTGGATCAGGCGAGGCTCACCGCCGGCCTCGGTCTTCCGCCGCAGGTAGCCGACGTAGACCTCGAGCGAGTTCGACGTCGGGCCGAAGTCATAGCCCCAGACGCGGTCGAAGATCACGTCGCGCGTCAACACCTGGCGCGGGTTGCGCAGGAAGAGCTCGAGTAGCAGGAACTCGGTGCGCGTCAGCTCGATCCGCCGATCGCCGCGGCGCACCTCGCGCGTGCCCGGATCGAGCGTCAGGTCGGCGAACGAGAGCACCTCGTCGCCGCCGCTTGCCCGGCGCAGCAGCGCGCGCAGCCTGGCGAGCAGCTCATCGAGCGCGAACGGCTTCACCAGATAGTCGTCCGCCCCGGCATCGAGCCCCGCCACGCGGTCGCTGACCTCATGACGAGCCGTGAGCAGGAGCACCGGGGTCGTATTGCCGCCGCGGCGGAGCTTGCGGCAGGTCTCGAGCCCGTCCATCACCGGCATCAGCACGTCGAGCACGATCGCATCCGCACTGCGGCGGGCGAGCGAGAAGAGGGCCTCCTGCCCGTCGGCGGCGAGGTCGACCTCGTAGCCCTCGAGCTTCAGGGCGCGCTGAAGTGCCTCCCGCACCGCCCGTTCGTCGTCCACGACGAGAATGCGCACCGTACAAGTGTGCTGTATCGACCTGAAAACAACATGAGCCGACTCTCCTTCGGTTTGCTCCGGTGGATCCCCGCTCATCGGCCAGGAAGCGGCCGATGAGCGCTCCGCCCGTCGAGCTCCACATTGTCTCGGACGCGACCGGCGAGACCGCCACCCGACTCGTCGCCGCGCTCGAGGCCCAGTTCCCCGAGCAGCCCTTCGAGGAGGTGCGCCACCCGCGCGTCGAGACCGTCGACGACCTGCGTCTCGTCGTCGACCGCGCGAAGGGACGTCCGGCCGTCGTCGTCTACACGATCGTCAAGCCCGAGCTCCGCGAGGCGATGAAGGACTTCTGCCGCCGCGCGAAGCTGCACTACTGCGACATCCTCGGCCCGCCGCTCGCCTCGATCGCGAAGATCTCCGGCCGCGCAGCGCGAATGGCGCCCGGTGTCCGTCACCCGCTCGACTCCGCATACTTCCGCCGCATCGCCGCGATCGAGTTCGCCGTCAAGTACGACGACGGCATGGGCGGCGGGCTCCCGGAAGCCGACATAGTCCTCGTCGGCGTCTCGCGGACGTCCAAGACTCCGCTCTCGATGTACCTCGGCTACATGGGCTACAAGACGGCGAACGTTCCCGTCGTTCAAGGCATCGACGTGCCGCCGGAGCTGTTCGAGATCGAGCAGTCGAAGATCGTAGGGCTGACAATCGACGCGGCGCGGCTGGCGGAGATCCGTCAGGAGCGCGTGCGGCACCTGGGCGCGACGCCGCGGGCCTACGCGGAGCTCGTCGACATCTACGAGGAGCTCGAGCAGGCGGATGCGATCCACCGGCGGCTCGGCTGCCCGGTGCTCGACATCACGGAGCTCTCGATCGAGGAGACCGCGTCGCGGGTCGTCAAGCTCGTCGAAGATCGGAGACGGGCCCGCACTTGAAGGAGAAGCCGCCGATCCCGCTCTGGCGCTGGGCCTTCTGGGGCGTCGAGCTCGCCGTCGGGATGTTCCTCTTCTACGTGCTGCTGACGCCGATCTGGATCGGCATCCGCTTGCTCGCGTGGGCCGCGGAGTTCAGGGCGCGGCGGTGGCGCTAGATTGCCGCCTGATGGGCTACGTGTACGACTTCGACGAGCCGTGCGAGGGCGGCAGGGAGCTCCTCGGGGGAAAAGGGGTCGGGCTGGCGGAGATGACCCAGCTCGGCGTGCCCGTGCCCGCCGGCTTCACGATCACGACCGAGGCCTGCCGCGACTACATGCGTGCCGGCCGGCAGATGCCGGCCGGGCTCGCGGAAGAGATCGAGCGGCACGTCGAGGCGCTCGAGACGAAGTCCGGCAAGCGGTTCGGCGACCGGCACGACCCCCTGCTCGTCTCCGTGCGCTCCGGCGCGGCGATCTCGATGCCGGGGATGATGGACACGATCCTGAACGTCGGGCTCGACCGCGAGTCGGTCGAGGGCCTCGCCGAGACGACCGACAACCGCCGCTTCGCGTACGACTCCTACCGGCGCCTGGTCCAGATGCACGGCGAGACAGTCGACGGGATCGACGGCCACCGCTTCGAGCAGGAGCTGTCGAAGCTCAAGCAGGAGCGTGGGGCCGAGCAGGACGTCGACCTGTCGGACGCCGATCTCGCGGAGCTCGTCGGCCGGTTCGAGCGGATCTACGAGGAGGAGACCGGCCGCATGTTCGCGCAGGACGCCCGCGAGCAGCTCGCGCGCGCCGTCGAGGCGGTCCTCCAGTCGTGGGACACGCCGCGCGCGCAGGTCTACCGCCGTGCGCACGAGATCCCGGACGACCTCGGCACCGCGGTCAACGTCGTCCAGATGGTGTTCGGGAACAAGGGCGAGACGTCGGCGACCGGGGTCACCTTCACGCGCAACCCCTCGACGGGCGAGCCGGGGCTCTTCGGCGAGTTCCTCGTCAACGCGCAGGGCGAGGACGTCGTCGCCGGGATCCGGACGCCGGAGCCGATCGCTCGGATGGAGCAGGTGCTCCCGCAGGCGTTCGACGAGCTGCAGGACACGATTCGCCGCCTCGAGGAGCACTACCGCGACATGCAGGACATCGAGTTCACGGTCGAGGATGGGACGCTGTACCTCCTGCAGACGCGGACGGCCAAGCGAACGGCCGCCGCGGCGCTGAAGGCGGCGGTGGACATGGTCGACGAGGGGCTGATCTCGCGCGAGGAGGCCGTTGCGCGGATCGAGCCCGGCCAGCTCGAGCAGCTCCTCCATCCGATGCTCGATCCGAAGGCGGGTTACGAGGTCGTCGCGACGGGCCTGAACGCGTCGCCCGGCGCCGCCTCCGGGAAGGTCGTCTTCGACGCCGCCACCGCGGAGCAGCGGGGCTCGGCCGGCGAGAGCGTGATCCTCGTGCGCTGGGAGACCACGCCGGACGACTACTACGGCATGCGCCACGCGGCGGGGATCCTGACCGCGCACGGCGGCCTCACCTCGCACGCGGCCGTGGTCGCGCGCGGCGAGGGGATCCCGTGCGTGACCGGCTGCGAAGGGCTGCAGGTGGAGCCGGGACTCGCGCGCCTGAACGGCCACGAGCTCCACGAGGGTGACGAGATCACGATCGACGGCGCGACCGGGGCGGTCAGCCTCGGCGCCGTCCGGCTCGTGCCGCCCCAGATCAACGAAGATTTCCAGACCGTGCTCGAGTGGGCGGACGCGGCTCGACGGCTCAAGGTTCGCGCGAACGCCGACACGCCCGAGGATGCCGCCAAGGCTCGGGAGCTGGGCGCCCAGGGGATCGGCCTCTGTCGGACGGAGCACATGTTCAACGCCGATGACCGGCTGCCCGTCGTCCGCGAGATGATCATGGCCGGAAACGAGGAGGAGCGGCGCGCCGCGCTGGATCGGCTTCTCCCGATGCAACAGGCCGATTTCGAGGGGATCTTCGAGGCGATGGCCGGGCTGCCGGTGACGATCCGCCTGCTCGACCCGCCGCTGCACGAGTTCCTTCCCGAGCTCGAGGAGGCGACCTCGGATGCGATGCGCGAGCGGATCAAGCAGCTGCGCGAAGCCAATCCCATGCTCGGCACGCGCGGCTGCCGCCTCGGGCTGATGTACCCCGAGATCTACGAGATGCAGGTGCGGGCGATCGTCCGCGCGGCGATCGCCGTTCGGCAGCGCACGGATGACGCTCCGCAGGTCGAGATCATGCACCCGCTCGTCGCCTTCGAGGAGGAGCTCCGCCGGCTGCGGGAGCTGACGGTCCGGATCGCGGAGGAGGAAGGCCAGCTGGACTACCTCGTCGGCACGATGATCGAGCTCCCGCGGGCGTGCATCCGCGCGGACGAGATCGCCGGCCACGCCGACTTCTTCTCGTTCGGAACGAACGACCTCACCCAGACCGCGCTCGGTTTCTCGCGCGACGACGCCGAGGGGAAGTTCCTGACGACCTATCTGGAGGACGACGTGCTCGAGCGGAACCCGTTCGAGGTCCTCGACGAGACCGGCGTCGGCGACCTGATGCGGATCGCGGTGGAACGCGGCCGTGGCGTCAAGGGGGAGATCAAGCTCGGGATCTGCGGCGAGCACGGGGGCGAGCCGCGCTCGGTCGCCTTCTGCCACCGGATCGGCCTCGACTACGTCTCCTGCTCGCCCTATCGCGTGCCGCTTGCGCGTCTCGCCGCAGCCCAGGCTGCACTCGTCGACACGGGGGTCGAGGCCGCGGTCGCGGGCGGTTAGGCCAGGTTGTGGACGCGTAACAACGCGACCACGACGGACACGACGCCGATGCCGACGAGCCCGGCGATCGTCGGCAGGTCCCAGGTCTCCCGGTGCCGACCGCGCGCGACGATGATCGCCGTGCCGGCAAGGCCGCCCACCAGCCCGCCGAGGTGGCCGCCGACGGAGATGTAGCTCGAGAACCCGAACGTGAATGCGAGGTTGATCAGGATCATTACGGCGAATCCGCCCATGAGACGGCCGGTCGCCCGGTACTCGAGCAGCAGCCCGGCGCCGAGCATTCCGAAGATCGCGCCGGAGGCGCCGACCGTGGGTGCGAGCGGCTTCCAGAGCAGTGCGCCGGCCGAGCCCGCGAGGCCGGAGACAAGGTAGAGCAGCGCGAACCGCATCGAGCCGATCGCGCCCTCGACCACCGAGCCGAGCCACCAGAGCGCGTACATGTTCACGGCGATATGCCAGATGCCGACGTGCAGGAAGCAGGCGGTCAGCAGCCGCCACCAGTCGCCGTTGGCGACCGCGGGGCCGTACAGGAGCCACCTGTCGAAGAGGCTGCCTCCGGGCGAGTTGATCCCGGAGCCCTGCGCGACAGTGATCAGGTAGACGATCACGTTCAGCGCGACGAGGATCCGGGTGACGATCGCCGTGCTCGGAAGCAGGATCCCGCGGCGCGCGAGCGGCCGCTGGACGCTGCGCACCGGCCGC
>JBKPSO010000260.1:0-5077 GCA_046735055.1 Actinomycetota bacterium | reverse complement strand
TCCGCTCCATCATCTGGGTCTTCGACTTCAGCGCACCGTCGCCGAGACCCTTGTAGCGGCGGAACAGGTCCTTCACCGTCGCGTGGTCGGACCTAATTAGCGCCAGGGCATCGGGCGATTTCGACGTGGTCCGCCGCCTGCTCGCCGGAGCCGCCTTCCGGGCGGCCTTACGGGTCGTCCGCGTCGCCTTCTTCGTGGCCCGCTTCGACGACCGCTTCGTCGTGCGGGCGGCCCTCTTCGCTGCGCTGCGAACCTGCGTGCGCGTGCGGCTGCGCGCCTTCCGAGCGCTGCGAGCCGCCCTCTTCGTCGTGGTCGTCGTCTTCTTTGCCGGCATGTCGTGTTCCTCGTTTTCTCGTGACTCGATCCGGGCTACCCGAGATCACCAGCGGAGAAACACCTACGTGCACGTACCCGGTTGCGCTCTGTTGCGCGTGACCAAAGTCACCGCTTCGAGCAGGCGAGAAGGTTCGTTACCGATTCACGAACGGTTTCTCCCGCGCCCGCATCGGGAACAAGCAATCGACCGAAGGGAGAAACCAACGATGGACGACAGGTTCGAAGGTAAGAAGGACGATCTAAAGGGCAGGGTCAAAGAAGCCGCAGGCGACTTGACCGACGACGAGCGGCTCAAGCGCCAAGGCAAGAGCGACCGTGCCGGCGGGAAGGTCAAGGAGAAGCTGGAGCGGGCCAAGGAGAAGGGCGAAGACGTCGTCGACAAGGCAAAGGACCGATTCCAGCGTCGATAGCCAGCGTCACCGAAACAAAGGCGACGTGCGCCCGGGGTTCCCCCCGGGCGCTCTCGCGCGCGCGTGCGTCGCTGGTTCCTGTCTGCAGCGCCTCAGCCGCTTGCCTGCGCCCCCGAGCCGGTGCGCCAGCGGCGAGTTCCGGTGGCTCTCGGGTTCCATCTTGTGGCTCTTCCCCCGCCGCCGGCACCCGCGCGTTAGCGAACGTCCGATCCGCCCGAACGGGCCGTCAAGGTGTGAACCGACGAGGGAGTGGGTAGCAGCGCAACATGAATTTCATCTTGTGGCTCATCGCCGTCGTCCTCGTCATCGCAGGGATCGTGACGCTCTTTCAGGGCTCGATCATCCTCGGCATCGTATTGATCATTGCCGGGTTCCTCGTCGGTCCTGGCGGATACTCGATCTTTAGAGGACGCGGGCGCCGAGCCACCTATTGATCGGTCAGTCGAACACATACATCTGAGCCTTCGGCCGGGCCGCGGTGACGAGTCGGACCTGTGGTTCGCCGCCCGAGGCGACGCGGACGGCGAGTCTCGGAACGGCGGGACGCGGCGTCGCATCCGTACGAACGCGAACGGCCGGCGCGAACGCTGAGGCGGGACCTACTGCCGGGTCCCGTCCCGGACGTCCATCACACGGCGTCGTCTCGGAGTCGCTTCATAGCCAGCCTTCAGAGTCCCTCACGGAGCCATACTGCTGGGCGATGTCGGGTACGTGGCGGCAGGAGGTAGCCGCGGCCCACTAGATCTCGGTGCTGCATCCATGTTTTTCAAGCAGTTCTACCTGCAGGGTCTCGGGCACGCCTCCTATCTCGTCGGCTCGGAGGAGACTGGCGAGGCGCTGGTGTTCGATCCCCAGCGTGACGTGTCGGGCTACTTCGCCGCGGCACGGATGCAGGGGTTGCGCGTCCGGCACGCGCTCGACTCGCACGGCCACAACGACTACCTGTCCGGGCTCACCGAGGTCGGGAACCGGAGCGACGTGGAGCTGCTCGCGTCGGCGGGCGCCGACGTTGCCTTCGGTCACCGGGCGCTGCGCGACGGGGAACTGTTTGAGCTCGGGGAGGTCGGCTTCGAGGTGATGGCCACCCCGGGGCACACGCCCGAGCACATCAGCCTGCTCGTCTATGACCGCCAGGCGTCGGCGGACACCCCGGCGATGCTGCTCTCGGGCGGCGCGCTGCTCGTGAGCGACCTCGCCCGCCCCGATCTCCTCGGCGGTCGCGAGCAGGCGGAGGCGGCGGCGAAAGAGTTCTGCGGCACGATCCAGACCAAGATCCTCGAGTTGCCCGACCACGTGGAGGTGTTCCCGACCCACGTCGCCGGGTCGCTGTGCGGCGGCAACATCGGCAGCCGCCTGTCGACCACCGTCGGCTACGAACGCCGGACCAACGAGATCCTGGCGAAGGTCTCCTCGAAGGGCGAGTTCGTGGAGCAGTGCCTGCGTCTCGACAACCTGCCCGCCGTCCCGCCCTACTGGCAGCGGATGCGGCGGCAGAACCTCGCCGGCGTCGCGCCGCTCGGCGTGCTGCGCGAACCGCCCGCCCTGCCGCCCGACGCGGTCGAAGGCGCGATGCGCGACGGCGCAGTGGTGCTCGATACGCGCCCGCCGGAGGCGTTCGGAGGCGGCCACATCCCCGGCGCGCTGAACGTCGGCGCTGGGGCGGCGTTCCCGACATGGGCCGGGACCGTGCTCGAGGCGGGCGCGACCGTGCTGCTGGTGCTCGACTCGCCCGCCGATCTCTGGCCCGTGACCTGGGATCTGTTGCGCATCGGGTACGACACGCCCGCCGGCTGGCTCGCCGGCGGGATGATGGCGTGGCGCACCGCCGCGCAGGACGTCGAGCGACTCCGGCAGATCACGGTGCACGAGCTCGCGCAGCAACTCGACGCCGAGAGCCTCGACCTCCTCGACGTCCGCCAACCGGCCGAATGGGCGGAGGGCCATGTGCGCGGCGCGAGGTTCATCACCGGCGCCGAGCTTCCGGGCCGTCTCGACGACGTGCCGCGCGTCGGTCGACCGCTCGCCGTTGCCTGTGGCTCGGGATACCGCTCGTCCGCAGCGGCGAGCCTGATCGCGGCCCAATCCGAGGTCGAGGTCGTCAACGTCCTCGGCGGGATGAGTGCCTGGGCCGCCGTCGGCTACCCGATGACCACGCAGGACTGATCACGTCGGCCGTGTCATGGGTGATCCGCTACACCACCGCGAGTGACCCGAGCACCAGCCGGGTAATGAGAGACGATGGGCGGCGCCGGGGTGCTCGTCGACGTCGACGGCACGCTCGTCGACAGCAACTACCACCACACGATCGCCTGGTCGCGCGCGCTTCGCGACCATGGCTGGAATGCCCGGCTGGCGGCGATCCACCGGCTCGTCGGCATGGGATCGACGCAGTTGCTCGAGACCCTTATCGGTTGCAGCGACGAAGAGATCACGGAGTCGTGGCGGCAGCACTTCGACGAGCTGCTGCCGGAGGTGTTCGTCCTCGACCACGCGGGAGAATTGCTGCGCGCGCTGCACGACCGCGGGCTCACCGTCGTGCTGGCGACGTCCTCTCCCGGCGACCTGCTCGACGCGTTCCAGGAAAAGATCGGCGCCAACGAGGCCGTCGACGTCGTCGTCACCGCCGGCGACGTCGAGGAGGCGAAGCCCGAGCCGGACGTCTTCGAGATCGCAGTCGCCAAGGCGCATCTGAAGCGCGAGCGCGCCATCGTGGTCGGCGACTCCGTGTGGGACGCCCAGGCCGCGGCGCGGGCGGGATTGGCGTGCGTGGCGCTCGAGACAGGCGGCTTCAGCCGTTCCGAGCTCGAGAGCGACGGCGTGGTCGCCGTCTACCGGGACCCCGGCGACCTGCTCGATCACCTCGACGAGACCCCACTCGCGACACTGTCGTCATGACCTCACTGCAAACCCGGGGCGACGACAGGGCCCGCAGCGCGGGGGCGGCGCAGGTCGGAGCTGCCCCAAGCTCCGCCCCGCCGCCCGTCCGTGAAGAAATCCAGCGCGTGCGGCGGCTGCGCGCCATGCAGCGGCGCGCTACCGGGCTGCTCGTCGTCATGGCCGTGGCCTTCGTCGTCATCACCATCTTCGGCGACACCAGGGGCTGGACGGGCTACCTGCAGGCGGCCGTGGCCGCGTCGCTGGTCGGCGGCATCGCGGACTGGTTTGCCGTGACGGCGGTGTTCCGCCATCCGCTCGGTCTCCCGATCCCGCACACGGCCGTCATCGTGGAACGGAAGGACAAGTTCGGCGAGACGCTCGGCGCGTTCGTGCAGGAGAACTTCCTCAGTCCCGACGCCATGAGCGCGCGCTTGCGCGAAGCGCACATCGCCGAGCGCCTGGGAGCGTGGCTCGCCGTCCGGGTGCACGCCGAGGTCGTCGCCCAGCACGTCGCCGACGTCGCGGTTGAGCTCGCGGACACGCTGCGGGACGAGGACGTGCAGGACGCGTTGCACGAGCAAGTTCGTCGCGGCCTCCAGAACGTCCCGCTCGCACCGTTGGGCGGCAAGGCGTTGCTCGCTGCCACCGAAGACGGCCGGCATCAACAACTGCTCGACGTCGTGCTGCGCGGGGCGGGGCGTTTCCTCGACGAGAACCGCGAAACGCTGCGAGTCCGTTTCGAGGACGAGACGCCGTGGTGGGTGCCCACGGCGATCGACCGCCGCATCTTCGACCGCCTCCTCGACGGCCTCTGCAGCTTCTTCGAGGCGATCAACACGGACGATCGCCACGAGCTGCGATCACGCCTGGACGACTGGATCAACGACTTCGCCGATCGGCTGGAGCACTCACCCGAGTACCGGGCGCGCGGGGAAGAGCTCAAACTCGAGCTGCTCGACCATCCGGAGCTGCGCCGGTGGCTCGGCTCGCTGTGGGTCGACGCCAAGGCGGCGTTGCGGGCCCAGGCCGCCGACCCCGACTCGGAGCTTCGGGCACGACTCACCGACGCGATCGTCGCCTCCGGGCTACGCCTCCGCAGTGACCCGGTGCTCGCGGGCAAGGTTGACGACGTCGTCGAGTGGGGGATCCGCTACGTCGGCGAGAACTTCCACGCCGAGATCGCCGGCCTGGTCAGCGGGACGCTCGCCCGCTGGGACGCAGAGGAGACCTCGCGCAAACTCGAGATTCTCCTCGGGCCCGACCTGCAGTTCATTCGCATCAACGGAACCGTCGTCGGCGGCCTCGTCGGCCTCGCGATCCACTTCGTCGGCAATGTCATCTAGCCCTCGGATTCGTCTGGGATGGACGGGACATCGGCCACGCTGATCATCGAGTGAAGGAACCGCGAGTCGAAGTCAAGACTGGCCGTCATCGTTGCATCTTCCGAACGCCGC
>JBKPSO010000259.1:0-6725 GCA_046735055.1 Actinomycetota bacterium | reverse complement strand
CACCAGGTCATCATCGGCAGGAAGCTCTCGGGGTAAAGGGGAATCCCCCGACCGCGGTAGGCCGCTCGACCTAGGCGAACGTGATCCTCGTCAGCCGCTACGACCTGCGGCGGCCCGTCACGGCCGCGACGTCGGCGGGGTCAAGGCCGAGGTCGACGGCGTGATCGCGGGCCTCGCGGGCAAGCAAGTGCCGAGCCGGCGCGTCGACTTCGGCGGCCTGCCCGGCTACGCGTACCGCGTCAAGCTGGGCTCGCCCGTCGGCGGGCTCAGCCGCGTGTACGTCCTCTTCGACGGGCAGGTCGAGTACTTCTTCAACTGCCAGTCGACCCCGGAGACGCGGGCCGAGCTGAACGGCGCGTGCGACGAGGCGCTGCGCACCCTCGAGCGGGCCTAGAAGGGAGAGGCTTCAGCCTGTCCCTTCGGTCTTGCCTTTAGCCGCGCCGAACGCGCGCGGAGCGCGCGGGCGCCGGCCAGTGGCTCAGTCTCCCCAGTCGAAGTCGCGAGAGCGGCGCCAGAAGCTGTCGTCCATGTGGGCAACGACCTCGGCGCTCTCGAGGTGCTGCTCGCCCGGCCAAGGCAACGTCGCGCCGGTCACCTCCACTGCGGGCTCGGCTCCGTCCATCGTCTCCTCGAGACGCGCTTGCTCCTCGGACTTGAAAAGCGGGTGGTTGACGAACGGGTCCTCGATCTCGTAGCTCTTGAGGGGCATGTCTCCCTCGAGTTCGGCGTTGCGGCGCTTGAGCTCGAGATGCTCCTGGATGACCTGGGTGAACAGCGACGGTGTCTCTACAGGCATTCGATCCTCCCACGTGGGGGGCACGTTGCGGTGGGTGATTGTAACGCTTTTGTGAGCGAGCGCCAGCTCAAGAGTACGACGCAAAACGGACAGAACCTGCCTCGAATGTGCAACATTGAGGCCATGCCGAGGGTCCCACGTCGAGTCGGCCCGCTCGGGCTCGCGCTCACCGCCTACGACGTCTGGCGGCGCCTCCCGCCGCGCCACCGCCGGCTCGTGCTGCGGCAGGCGAGGCGCTACGCGCCGCTGATCGCCGGGACGGCGCTGCGCTCGGCGCGGGCCGCGGCCGCGGCGCGGAAGAAGCGCTAGCTCCCGCCGCCGAGCGCCTCGCGGACGATCCGGTCCTGCTCGCGCAGGTGCGCGGTCGGGTAGCCCTCGCTCGGGCTCGCGCGCCAGGGACGGCCGACGTAGCGGAGCGAGACGTCCTTCGGGCGCGCTTCCTCGAGGCGGTGGCGGATCGAGCGCCACGCGCCCATGTTCTGGGGCTCCTCCTGGGCCCAGACGACCTCCTGCAGATTCGGGTAGGAGGCGACCAGCGCCTTCGTTCGCTCGGACGGGAACGGGTAGAGCTGCTCGACGCGTGCCACCGCGACCGTCGTCGCCTTCGCGCGCAGCTCGTGGCCGACGATGTCGAAGTAGACCTTCCCCGAGCAGAGGACGAGCCGGCGGATACCGTCCTTGAACTCGGTCGGGTCGTCGAGTACCGGCTGGAACGAGCCCTCGGTCAGGTCGGCGAGGCTGGACGCCGCGTCCCTCAAACGGAGCAGGCCCTTCGGGGTCATGACGACGAGCGGCCGCGCGACGGGCTCGAGCGCCTGCCGGCGCAGCAGGTGGAAGTACTGCGCGGCCGTCGATGGGTTGACGACGCGGATGTTCTCCTGCGCGGTGGACTGGAGGAAGCGCTCGAGACGCGCGCTCGAGTGCTCGGGGCCGTTGCCCTCGTAGCCGTGCGGGAGCAGCATCGTCAGCCGTGAGGTCTCGCGCCACTTCGAGAGACCGGCGACGAGGAACTGGTCGATGATGACCTGCGCCCCGTTGACGAAGTCCCCGAACTGCGCCTCCCAGAGGACGAGCGCCTCGGGAGCGGCCACCGCGTAGCCGTACTCGAAGCCGACGGCCGCGTACTCAGACAGAGGCGAGTTGTGCACCTCGAGGGAGGCGGTCGCGTCGGCGAGGTGCTGGATCGGCGCGTAGCGCTCGCCGGTGTTGGCGTCGTGGAGGACCATGTGGCGGTGCGAGAACGTGCCGCGCTCGGTGTCCTGTCCGGTGAGGCGGATCGGGATCCCCTCGACCAGCAGGCTGGCGAAGGCGAGCGACTCGGCGTGGCCCCAGTCGATCCCGCCCTCCTCGAGTGCGGCGGGGCGGCGCTCGAGCTGCCTGAGCAGCTTCGGGTGGACGGTGAAGTGGTCAGGAACGGCGAGCAGTTCCTTGTCGAGCTCCCGCAGTCGATCGGCGGCGACAGCGGTAACGGGGCCGTTGGTGGACGAGGACCGGCGGACCGGCTGCTCGGCCCGGTGGTCCTCCTGCGCGAAGGTCTCCTTCAGGTGCTCGTGCGCCTGCTTGAGGGCTGTCTCGACCCGCTTCTCCATCGCCTCGGCCTCCTGCGCGGAGATGACCCCCTCGTCGTCCAGTCGCTGCGCGTACTGCTCGCGGACGGTCGGGTGGCTCGCGATGTGCTGCGCCATCAGCGGCTGCGTGTAGGCGGGTTCGTCCTGTTCGTTGTGGCCGAAGCGCCGGTAGCCGACGAGGTCGACGACGACGTCGTGGCCGAACCGGTCGCGGAAGGCGAGCGCCAGCCGAATCGCCGAGATCGCCGCCTCCGGGTCGTCGGCGTTGACGTGAATGATCGGGACGTCGAAGCCCTTCGCGAGGTCGCTCGAGTAGCGGGTCGAGCGGCCCTCGGCGGGATCGGTCGTGTAGCCGACCTGGTTGTTCGCGATCAGGTGGAGCGTGCCACCGGTCGTGTAGCCGGCGAGGCCCTCGAGGTTGAGCGTCTCGGCCACGATCCCCTGGCCGGCAAAGGCGGCGTCGCCGTGGATCAGGATCGGCAATGCGACGCCGGGGTCGTGGACGCCGGCGCGAGTCGAGCGGTCGGTCTGCTCGGCGCGCGCCCGGCCCTCGACGACCGGGTCGACGGCTTCCAGATGGCTCGGGTTTGCGCAGAGGGCAACGGTGATCTCGCCCGAGGGCGTCTTGCGGACGCCCTCGGCGCCGAGGTGGTACTTGACGTCGCCGGAGCCGCCCTCGGGCGTCGAGACCACTGCGTCGATTGACCGCTCGCCCTCGAACTCGCGCAGGATCGCCTCGTAGGGCTGGCCGATCGTGTGCGCGAGGACGGAGAGCCGGCCGCGGTGGGCCATGCCGATCACGACTTCGTGCGCGCCCGCCTCGGCGGAGAGCTCGATCGCCTCGTCCAGCATCGGGACCATCACGTCGAGACCCTCGATCGAGAACTGCTTCTGGCCGAGGAACGCGCGGCGAAGGTAGCGCTCCATCCCCTCGACTTCGGTCAGCCGCTCGAGCAGCTGCTCCTGCTCGTCGGCGGAGAGCGGGCGGCGGTACTTCCCCGACTCGATCGCCTTGCGGAGCCAGACGCGGAGCTCGTGGTCGGAGATGTGCTCGATCTCGTAGGCGATCGTCCCGCAGTAGGTCTCGCGCAGGCGCGGGAGCGCGTCGGCGAGCGTCTCCGCGGGGACGTACAAGCGCAGGAGCGAGGCCGGGATCCGAGCCTGCAGTTCCAGGGTCAGCTTCGGGATCAGGCGCTCGGGCTCGAGGGCGGGGTCGCCGACCGGCTCGGAGCCGAGCGGGTCGAGGTGCGCGGCAAGGTGGCCGTGCATCCGGTGCGCCTTGACGAGCGCCATCGCCGCGGCGACCCCGCCGAGGAGGAGCTCGTCCGGGACCGCGGCCGGCTGCGCCGTCGGCACCGGGTCGGGCGGCGCGGCGACCGCACTGCCGCCGTTCCCGCCGTTTTGACGCATCGCCTCGAGCAGGCGTGCGAGGCCGGGGAGCTCGGAGACGAGCTCGCTCTCGCCGCTCTCGAAGAGCGCGCGCCACTCGCTCGGGACGGACTCCGGATTCTCGAGGTACTGCTCGAGGATGGTGGTCGCGTAGCCGGCGTTCAGGCCGTCGACGTCAGGCATTCCTTCCTGTTTTGTAGCAGGGCGCTCATCCCTGCCGACGCCGGCGCTAGAAGATCGGCCGTTGCGTGACGACGGCGACGATCATGCCGATCACCCAGCACGCCCCCGCGATCGCGACCGCAGCTCCGGCCAGACGGCGGTGCCGGCCGCCGAGGCCCGCCGCGACGAGCGCGAGCACGACCGCTGCGACGCCGACCCGGACCGGCGTCATCTCGAGATGCGTCCCGGCGATGCTGAGGTTGAAGTCCGTCGCCCCGAGCAGACCGAGGAAGATCGCCGTCGCCGACATCAGGCCGGCGAGGGTGTCGACGCCACTTCGCGCGCTCTCGGGCTCGGAATAGGCGCTCACGGCGTCGCCCTGGCCCGGGCGACCCTCGCGTACCCGCGGCCGGGCGAGCCGTGCGGCCCGCGGCGAGGCCTACGCGGCGGGACTCGCGAGAACCGCCACCCCGGTCTCGGGTCGGGCTCGGTGGAGACGGGCTTGAGCGCGGGCTCGAGCGGCGCGGGCTTCGCGCGCACCGCCCACCAGACGACGAGGCAGAGGTAGACCACCGGGATCTTCAGGATGACGAGCATCCAGATCAGCTCCCACGTCATGGGACGAGAGTTTACGTGGTCATCGGTACCTCCTGCCTTCGTCGCGCCGATAGCCCCACGCTGCGAGCCCGGCGAACACCGCGGTCCAGCCGAGGAGGAGGAGCCAGTCACGCGGGCGCCAGAGGTGGCCGCTCGTCGCGCCCCAGAGCACGTTTCCGAACTGCCGCGTCGGCACAAGGGGCGAGAGACCGGTCACCGATCCCGGGAGGTGTTGCGGCGTCGTCCAGAGCGCGCCGAGGAATGCGACCACGAGATAGAGGACGTTCGCCGTCGGGAGTGCGCTCCGCGGTGACGCCCAGTAGCCGAGCGCGATCCCGAGGAGTGCGAACGGCACGGCGCCGAAGGCGAGCGCGCCGGCAAGGGCGACCCAGCGCAACCCGGTCAGCCGCGCATCGGTCGTGATCAGGGCAATCGCGACGACGAGGGCAGCCGAGGCGAGTCCGAAGAGCGCCGCGGAGAGCACGCGCGCCGCGAACCGCACGCGGACCCGGACCGGCAAGGTCCGGACGAAGCGCTCCCACGGCGACTCGCGTTCTGCCGCGATCCCGACACCGAACTGGAAGAAGGACACGCCGAGCACGGCGAAACCGGCGAACGACGCGAGCAGCAGCGCCGGGTCGGTGTCCGGATCGGAGCGCGGCGCGACGAAGAGCAGAAAGAAGAGCGCAGGGAAGGCAAGCGTCGGAACGCTGAAGGTCGGGTAGCGGAGCAGCTCGAGCGTCGCCGCGCGCGCGTGGAGCAGGACGAGCCTCACGCGCCGGCCTCCGTCAGCGTCAGAAACGCGTCCTCCAGCCCTGATGCCCGGGCGAGGTCGGCGAGCTCGGCAGACGTGCCTTCCGCGACGACGCGCCCGCGTGCGAGCAGGACGATTCTCCCCGCCAAGCGCTCCGCCTCCTCCAGGTAGTGGGTGGTCAGCAGGACTGTCCCTCCATCCAGCGAGTACCGGTCGATCTCCGTCCAGAGGGAACGGCGCGACTCGACGTCAAGGCCGGCGGTCGGCTCGTCGAGGAAGATCGCTGCCGGCTCCCCGGCAAACGCGAGGGCGGCGGAAAGTCGCCGGCGCTCTCCGCCGGACAGCCCGCCGGCCTGCCTGCGCGCGATGCCGCCGAGGTTGAACCGCTCGAGGAGCTCGGCGGTCGGCGCGGGGAACGGAAAATGAGCCCGAACGAGATCGACGATCTCGTGTACGCGCAACGTCGGCGGGAAGCCGGACTCCTGCGGCGTCACACCGATCGCCACGCGCGCGCTCGGCCGGCGCGGGTCGATGCCGAAAACCTCCGCGCGGCCCTCGTCCGGGCGGCGCAACCCCAGCAGGATCGACAATGCAGTCGTCTTTCCTGCGCCGTTCGGCCCGAGCAGCGCAACGATCTCCCCCGCTTCGACCGCGAGATCGACCCGGTCGAGGGCAACTGTCTCGCCGAAGCGCTTCGACACCGCCCACAACGCAGCGGCGATCACGACCGGCTCCGCTCGGCATGGACACCCCAGTCGACGAGGACGTTGTAGGTCCCGTGCGCGAGCATCGCAGCACCAAGCCCGCCGACGAGGAACGCACTCCCGAAGCCGACACCCGTGATCAAGTGGACGGCGCACCGGAGTCCCAGAGCCTGCCCATGCCAGACGGCGAAGCCGACGGACGAGAGGAGCAGCGCGACGGGGATGCCCAGCGCGAGGGCCAGTCCGGCGAGGACGAGCCCCCGCCAGGCCAGTTCCTCGAGCGCCGCCAGGGCGCCGAGCCAGAGCCAACGGAGCGCGACCGCGCGCGTCGAGGCGGGCAGTCGTGCACGCGGCAGCCGGCCGCCGGCGAGCGCCACGAACAACGCCGCGCCGCAGATCGGGCCGGAGGCGACGCCGACGTCACCCACCCGGAACCCCTCCGACGGCGAGGGTGTAGAGGGTCGACTCGTTGACGCCGTCGAGCCCGAGGAACTCGTCGGTCAGGCGATCGTAGTAGCCGCCGAGCGGGACTGCCCCGAGCCCGAGCGCGGTCGCCGCGAGGAGGACGTTCTGCCCGACGTGCCCCGCTTCGAGCAGCGCGAAGCGGTACCCCCGCACGCCGTACTTGAAGCGGGTGCGCCCGAAGACGGCGGCGACGAAGATGATCGCGGCGCTGCCGACGACGATTTCCGGGTAGGTCGAGAGAGACGCGACGGCATCGGCGGTCAACGAGTCGCGGGCGACGCCGAGCGCCG
>JBKPSO010000258.1:0-14418 GCA_046735055.1 Actinomycetota bacterium | reverse complement strand
GAAGAACGGGATGATGTCGAAGGGGACGACCTCGCCGGAGTGGCCGCCGCAGAGCACGAGCCGCCCGTCCTTCGCAAGCGAGTCCAGGCCCTTCTGGAAGAGCTCGCCGCCGACGTGCTCGAAGACGAGGTCGACGCCCATGCCGTCGGTGATCCTCGTCACCTCGGCGACGACGTCCTGCGTCGCGTAGTTGATGCCGTGGTCCATGCCGAGCTCGGCCGCCCGGGCGAGCTTCTCGTCGGAGCTCGCGTTGCCGACCACGGTCGCGCCCGCGTGGTGGGCGAGCTGTACGGCGGCCGAGCCGATCCCGCTGCCGACCGAGTTGATCATCACGGTCTCGCCCGGCGCCAGCCGCCCGCGCGTGAAGAGCATGTGCCACGCGGTTGCGAAGGCGATCTGGAGCGCGGCCGCCGCCTCGTCCGAGAGCTCCTCGGGGACGCTGATCAGGTGGCCGACCGGGCAGACGAGCTGCTCGGCGTAGCCGCCGGAGGTGCTGAAGCTGATGAAACCCGCGTCCAGGCAGAGCGACTCGCGGCCGGTGCGACAGTAGCGGCAGCGCCCGCAGGTGTTCATCAGGTACGGCATCACGCGGTCGCCGACCTCCCACCCCTCGACGCCCTCGCCGACCTCGGCGATGCGCCCGACGACCTCGACGCCGAGGATGAACGGCGGCTCGACCGGGAACCGGGAGACCCCCTCCCGCACGTCGATGTCGAGGTGGTTGAGCGCCGTGGCAGCGATGTCGATCAGCACCTCGCCCGGACCCGGCTTCGGATCGGCAACCTCCTCGAGCTGGAGTGTGTCCAGCCCGCCGAACTCGTGGAACACGACCGCCTTCACGCCCTACCTCCCGGTTCGCGGAGAGGTCTGCGTTTATGTCTGACTTTCGGCTCCGTGTCAAGCAGCGACGGATTGACACGCCGCCGAATGTCTGACATACAGTCGCCACGGCCCGCGACCTTTCCCACGCCCGCTCCCTTCTCTTCGCGCCGGGCGGCGACGAGCGCAAGCTCGCCGGAGCGCTCGCTTCGGAGGCGGACGCCGTCGTCGCCGATCTGGAGGACGCGGTCGCGCCGTCGGCGAAGCCCGCCGCCCGCGAGGTCGTCGCTCGGCTCGCGCCTCGGGTCGTCCGCGTGAACGGCGCGGACACGAAGTGGTGCGAGGACGACCTGGCGCTCGTCGCCGGCATGTCGCTCGACGCGATCGTACTGCCGAAGGCGACGCCCGAGGCTGTGGCCGCGCTGGGCGAGGACGGACCGCCCGTGATCGCAATCGTGGAGACGGCGCAGGGTCTGCGGCTCGCCTACGAGACCGCGTGCTCGCCGCGGGTCGCGGCGCTCGTCATCGGCGCGGTCGACCTCGGCGCGGAGCTCGGCCTCGAGCCGCGGCCGGACGGCCTCGAGATCCTCCACGCGCGCTCGCGCGTCGTCGTCGACTCGGCAGCCGCCGGGATCCGGCCGCCGTTCGACGTCGTCCACGTGGACGTCCACGACGACGCAGGACTCCAGGCGGAGTGCGCCTTCGCCCGCTCGCTCGGCTTCCGCGGCAAGGTCTGCATCCATCCGCGGCAGGTGCCGATCGTCAACCGCGTATTCGTGCCGAACGAGCGCGAGGTCGCCTGGGCGCGGAGGGTGGTCGAGGCGTTCGAGGAGAGCGTCGACCGCGGGGAGGGCGTGTTGGCTGTGAACGGAGAGATGATCGACCTGCCGGTCGTCGAGCGGGCGCGGCGGGTCCTGGACGAGGTGGAAAGGAGCAGTGGATGAGCAGGAGCCGTAGGCTGGACGGAGGCGACCCAGGAGCGGAGGCGGCGGCTTCGCCGGCGCCGGAGCGGAGCAACGCGCCGAAGGACTGGCGGGGCCGCTTCTACGAGGACTTCGCCGTCGGCGACGTCTTCCGGAGCAGGCTCGGCCGCACCGTCACCGAGGTCGACAACATCTGGTTCACGTGCCTGACCCTGAACACGAACCAGATCCACTTCAACACGCCTTACGCCGAGCGCACGCAGTTCGGCAAGCCGCTCGTGAACAGCACGTTCACGCTCGCGCTGATCACCGGCATGACCGTGCCGGACACGAGCGAGAACGCGGCGGCCAACCTGCAGTGGACGGACATCAACCTGCCGAAGCCCGTCTTCGCAGGGGACACGCTCTGGGCCGAGAGCGAGATCCTCGACCTGCGCGAGTCGAGCTCGAACCCGAGCGTCGGGATCGTCACGATGCGCTGCCGCGGGATCAACCAGCGGCGCGAGGTCGTGATCGAGTTCAAGCGCACCTTCATGGTCTACAAGCGCGGCGCCCCCGAGGCTGCCCCCGCGTTCCCCGGCACCGACACGGAATGGAGTGTCCGATGACCGCTGCACAGACGATCGCCGAGTGGACGGCGGGCCTGACCTCCGACGACGTCCCCGAGGACGTCGCCGAGCACGCCAAGCTGCACCTGCTGGATGCGATCGGCTGCGGCTACGCGGCGTCCGCGCTCGGCGTCGCGACCGAGGGCCGGACGGCGATGGCGGAGCTCGGGGGTGAGCCGCAGGCGTCCGTGATCGGCCTCGACGGCGCCCTGCCCGCGCCGAACGCGGCGTTCGCGAACGCGATGATCTGCCACGGCCTCGACTACGACGACACGCACTCCGACTCGGTCTCGCACGTCAGCGTCGTCGTCTGCCCCGCCGCCCTGGCGACCGCCGAGGCGCAGGGCGCTTCGGGCACGGAGCTGCTGACGTCGATCGTCGCCGGCAACGAGATCGTCACGCGCGTCGGCGCAGCAGGCTCGGGGCTCTTCCACGCGCGCGGTTTCCACCCGACCGCGATCTGCGGGATCTTCGGCGGGACCGCGGCCTCGGCACGGTTGCTCGGCGCCGACGCCGCGACGACGGCCTCGGCACTCGGGATCGCCGGCTCCTTCGCCGGCGGCCTGTTCGCCTACCTGGACGACGCGACGGCGACGAAGCCGTTCCACCCCGCCTGGGCGGCGCACGGCTCGATCCTGGCCGCGCGGCTCGCTCATCTTGGTGGGGAGGGTCCTCCGGGCGTGCTCGAGGGCCGCTTCGGTCTCTACCACGCATTCATCGGGGCGGGAAAGGGCGAGATCCCGATCGCGGAGGAGCTCGCCGACCTCGGCTCCCGCTGGGAGACGCCCCGGATCGCGTACAAGCCGTACCCGGCGTGCCACTTCATCCACGGCTCGCTCGGTGCTTCCGCCGGCCTCAGCCCGCTCGATCCGGACGAGATCGAAGACGTGCTCGTCGCCGTCCCGGAGGCGGGCGTCTCGCTCGTGCTCGAGCCGGCCGAGAAGAAGATCGCGCCGCGCACCGTGTACGAGGCGAAGTTCAGCCTCCAGTACTCGACTGCGGCGATGCTCGTCAACGGTGCTGCCGGCCTCCCGGCGTACTCCGACGAGGCGATCGCCGACCCACGGGTGCTCGAGCTGGCGCGTCGGGTTCGTTACGAGACGAAGGAGTACGAGACCTACCCGGCGGCGTTCCCCGGCGGCGTGCGGATCACGATGCGGGACGGCCGCGTGCTGGAGGCCGAGCTGGCGCACCAGCGCGGCGGGCCGGAGAACCCGCTCAGCGCCGACGAGGTGCGGGCGAAGTTCCGCGAGAACGCGGCGATGGCGCTCCCGCCGGGCGCCGTCGAGGCGCTGGAGAGCTCGAGCCTCTCCCTCGAGCGCCTGGACGACGTCACAGGGGTGCTCCGTCAGCCGGTGGCCGCATGATCGGAGAGCGCACGGAGATCGTCCAGGCGGTCCGCAAGTGGGTCGAGCGGGAGGTCTACCCGGTTGCGTCCGAGTACGAGCACGCCGACGAGTTCCCGGAGCCGCTCGTCGAGCAGATGAAGGAGCTCGGTCTCTTCGGCGTGACGATCCCCGAGGAGTACGGCGGGCTCGGCCTCGACCTGACGACCTATGCGCTGATCCAGGTCGAGCTCTCGCGCGGCTGGATGTCGCTCTCGGGCGTTCTGAACACGCACTTCATCTCGGCCTGGATGATCAGGACGTTCGGCACGGAGGAGCAGCGGCAGCACTTCCTCCCGCGGATGGCGAGCGGGGAGGTCCGTTCCGCGTACTCGATGACGGAGCCGCACGCGGGATCGGACGTGCAGGCGATCCGGACGCGCGCCGTCCGCGACGGCGACGAGTGGGTGATCACCGGCCAGAAGATGTGGGCGACGAACGGCCTGCGCGCGGGGATGCTGACGATGCTCGCCGTCACCGACCCCGACGCCGAGTCGCGCCATCGGGGGCTGACGGCGTTCGTGCTCGAGAAGGAGCCCGGGCTCGCGTCGCTGCCCGGCCTCGAGATCGGGCCACCGATCCGCAAGCTCGGCTACAAGGGCGTGGAGTCGGTCGAGCTGTCGTTCGACGGCTTCCGCGCGCCCGCCGACAGCGTGATCGGCGGCGACGCCGGCGTGAACGAGGGCTTCAGGTACTTCATGGGCGGGATCGAGCTCGGGCGGGTGAACATCGCGGCGCGCGCGGTCGGGATCGCGACGCGAGCCTTCGAGGAGGCGATCCGTTACGCGCAGCAGCGGGAGGCGTTCGGGAAGCCGATCGCGCAGCACCAGGCGATTCAGCTCAAGCTGGCGCAGATGGCGACGAAGATCGAGGCCTCGCGCCTCTTGATGCTGCAGGCGGCGGAGCGGAAAGATGCGGGGGAGCGCGCCGACCTGGAGGCGGGTATGGCGAAGTGGTTCGCGACCGAGGCGGCGGAGGAGGTCGCGCTGGAGTCGATGCGGATCCACGGCGGCGCGGGGTACTCCCAGGAGCTCGTCGTCGAGCGGCTCTACCGCGAGGCGCCGCTGCTGATCATCGGCGAGGGCTCGAACGAGATCCAGCAGCTCGTGATCGCACGGCGGCTGCTCGAGCGGTACGCGCCCGGAAAGACGTGAACTTCTCGCTCCCCGACGAGCTGAAGGAGATCCGCGCGGCTGTGCGCGAGCTGTGCGAGCGCTTCCCGGGTGAGTACTGGCGTGGCCTGGAGCCCGACCGCTACCCGGAGGAGTTCGTTTCCGCGCTGACCGGGCAGGGCTGGCTGGCCGCGCTGATCCCGGAGGAGTACGGCGGCGCCGGGCTCGGGCTGACGGCGGCGAGCGTGATCCTCGAGGAGATCAACGCCTCCGGCGGCAACTCGGCGGCGTGCCACGCGCAGATGTACACGATGGGCACGATCCTTCGGCACGGCTCGGCGGAGCAGAAGGAGCGCTATCTGCCGCTGATCGCCACCGGCGAGCTCCGCCTGCAGGCGTTCGGCGTCACCGAGCCGACGGTCGGCTCCGACACGACCTCGCTCCAGACGACGGCGGAGCGGGTCGACGGAGGGTACGTCGTGCGCGGCCAGAAGATCTGGACATCGCGTGCGCTTCAGTCGGACCTGATGCTGCTGCTCGCCCGTACGACGCCGATCGAGCAGATCGAGCGCAAGACCGAGGGGCTCTCGACCTTCATCGTCGACATGCGCGCGGCGCAGGAGGCGGGGACGATGACGATCCGCCCGATCCGGACGCTGATGAACCACGCGACCACGGAGATCTTCCTCGACGGCGTCGAGGTGCCCACCGACGCCCTGGTCGGCGAGGAGGGCAAGGGCTTCCGCTACATCCTCGACGGCATGAACGCCGAGCGGATCCTGATCGCCGCGGAGTGCATCGGCGACGGCCACTGGTTCGTCGAGAAGGCGTCGCGCTATGCGTCGGAGCGCATCGTCTTCGGCCGGCCGATCGGCCAGAACCAGGGCGTCCAGTTCCCGATCGCGCGTGCCCACGCGGCGATCGAGGCGGCCGACCTGATGCGCTACAAGGCGGCCTGGCTCTTCGAGCAGGGGCAGCCCTGCGGCGCGGAGGCGAACACGGCGAAGCTGCTCGCCTCCGAGGCCTCCTGGCAGGCCGCCAATGCCTGCCTCGACACCCACGGCGGCTTCGGCTTCGCGGAGGAGTACGACGTCGAGCGCAAGTTCCGGGAGACGCGCCTGTACTCGATCGCGCCGGTCTCGAACAATCTGATCCTCGCCTACCTCGGCCAGCACGTCCTGGAGATGCCGCGCTCCTACTGAGACAGGCGATCGACGAGCGGCTGCATGCCCAACTCGACCGCAATCGAGACCGCCTCCGCCCGCAGGTCTGCGGCGCGGGAAAGGTTCTCCGCGCCGCCGAGGTCGGTCATGACTTCGGCACAGTCAGCCGCAATCCACGCGTACTCCGGGCCGTATCTCGCCTGCTTGCAGAACCGTAAGCCACGCTCGAAGTGCTCCACCGCGGCTTCGGGCTCGCCCGCGGCGGACGAGAAGAGTCCCAGCAGGCGATCGGTCGCGACACCGAGCAGCGCGGGCGCCGTCCCCTGCACGTGAACGAGGGCGCCCTGGGCGGCGCGCGCCTCCCCAGCGTCGGCGCGCCAGACGGCGTCGAGGCCGCGGCCGACCGTCACGTAGAGGTCGAACATCGGTAGGACGAGGTCGCACGATCGAATAGCCTGCGCCGCCGCCCGGGCAGGCTCGAGCCACGCATCGACCCCGACGATCCGAGCCACGATCGGCAGATGCGCCGCCACGCAGGCGTCCTCGAACGGGAACCCAGGCGCCGACAGCCACCTCGCCTCCAGAAGTCGCTCGACGTACCGCTGCGCCCGCGTGTTCTCGCCAAGCTGCGCCTCGACGAACGCGCGAAGAGCGAGGTTCCGCGCATCTCGCTCCTGCAGGGCCAGACCCTCGTCACTCGAGCGCCGAGCCTCGTCCCAGTCTCCTGTGAGCACAGCCAGGAACAGCCTGTTGGCGCGCGCGGTGGCGAGCCAGTAGCGCTCGCGGAACCGCTCGGCGAGCTCGGCCATGCGCAGTGCGTGTGCGCGCGCGTCGTCGGGATCACCGAGCGTGGCGCACATCCGGGTCGCTTCGGACAGCGCGATCATCTCGGTGCGCTCGTCGCCGTCGGCTCGCGCGAACTCGATAGCGCGTTGGGCCTTCTCGAGGCAGGCCCTGTACTCGAGGTGCCAGAAGTCCACGTGCGCCTCGCTGACGAGAACCTTCCGCTCGAGCGCTCGATCGGAGTGGCTCGTCGCAATCGCCAGCGAGCGCCCGAATGCCTCCCCGGCGGCCGTGTAATCCGTCAGCCCCGTGAACCAGCCGAGCGTGGCGAGGAGGTGACCGGCCTCGGTGGAGGTCGGCGGGACCAGCTCGAGCGCGCGGGCGGTGAGCGCCGCTGCGTCGGGCGAGCCGTAGATGTAGGGAATGGGGTGCGAGGCGATCTCGAGGGCCGCTTGCTCGTCGCCCGAGGCGAGAAAGTGCGCAAACGCCTTCTGTAAGTGCCCAAGCGCTTCGGCGAAGTCGTAGCGCTCGCGGGCACCGAACTCGCTGCGAGCCAGGCCGAAGAGCAGCCAGGCAGTCTCGTCGTCCATCGTCTCGCCGCTCTTGGCGTCGAGCGCCCGGCGGAAGTGCGCCAGCGCCTCGTCGAACGCGTGCGCTGCAAGGGCCTGCTCGCCCGCGACCCGCGAGTAGCGGATCAGGCCCCGGGAGTCGAGCACGCCCCGCGCCTCGGCGAAGTGGTGCGCGAGCTCCGCTGCGTGCGGGTCGACCTCGTCCCCGTACAGCGCCTCGAGCGCCTCCGCAATCCGGGCGTGCAACCGAACGCGCCTGGTCGTCGCGAGCTCTTCCACGAGCGACTCCTGGATCAGCCCGTGCGTGAACCGGTATCGCTCGATCACTTCCGGAACCTCCTCGATCGCGTGCGCGGCGCACGCCTCGTCGATCAGGGAGAGAAGCTCGTCGACCGAGACCCCCTCGACGAGCACCCGCAACTGCTCGAGGCCGAACTCGCGCCCGGCAACCGCCGCAAGCCTGAGCATCTCGTTGCATTGGGTCGACAACCGGTCGAGACGCGTGCGGATGACGTCCCGGACGCTCTCGGGAACGCCAACTCTCCAGTCGCGCCCGCCGACGGCTCCGTCCACGAGGCTCCGCTCGTGGACGAGGAGCCGGACGACCTCGGTCACGAACAGCGGGTTTCCCTCGGTCCGCCGGTGGACCGTCTGGGCGAGCTCGGACGGGAGGGGCGAGTCGACGCTCGCCTCGATGAAGCCACGGACCTCCGGCTCTGTGAGGCCCCGCACCGGCACGCGCTCGAACAGGCGCTCCCGCGTCAGCTCTGCGAGCGTGTCGGTGAGCGGATGGCCGCGCCGCGGCTCTGCGTCGCGACACGTGCCGATGACCAGCACGGGGGCGCCGACGAGCTCGCGGGCGACGAACTCGAGCAGGAGGAGTGAGCCTGCGTCCGACGCGTGCAGGTCGTCCAGGACGACTACGAGTGGCTTGACTCGAGCTGCACGCACGAGCAGTGTCGCGACCGCGTCGAAGAGCTGAAACCGCGCCTCTCCCGGGTCCCGAGGACTCGTCGGCCGCTCGAGCTCTGGAACGCGGTCTCGCAGCTCGGGCACCAGCTCCGCGACAAGCGCCGCCTGGCGATGCAGCTGCGAGCGCACGAGCGCCGGGTCGCAGGTCGCCGCATAGGCGCGCAGAGCCTGCACCCAGGGCCAGAAGGGCGGCGCGCCCTCTCGCTCGTAGCAGCGCCCCCAGAGGACGATCGCGCCGCGACGGCGAGCCTCTTCGCCGACTTCCATCGCCATCCTCGTCTTGCCGATGCCCTGCTCCCCCGCAAGGATTATGAGCCGGCCGCGGCCGGCGAGCGCGTCGCCGAGGGCGGCACGGAGGCGCGCGGTCTCGTGCACCCGTCCGACGAAGAGGCCGAGCTGCGAGTCTTCTCGAGGGGCCTCGTCCTCAGCCGTTGGCGAGGGTTCGTCGCTCGGCCGGTCGAGGATCGAGTCCTGCCGGAGGATCGCGGCTTCCAGGTCGTGCAGCGACCGGCTCGGCTCGATCCCGAGCTCCTCGACGAAGTACGTTCGCGCGTCGCGGTACGCCGCGAGCGCCTCCGCCTGACGACCCGATCCGTACAGCGCCCGCATGAGCTGGCCGCGGAAGCGTTCGCGCAATGGATGCTCCCCGACGAGCCCCTCGAGCTCGGCCACCAGCTCGGCATGCCGGCCGAGGGCGAGCTCCGCCTCGACTCGCTCCTCGAGTGCGAGCAGGCGCCGCTCCTCGAGCCGCGCACGCTCCGTTTCGCCGAACGGCTCGTGGGCGAACTCCGCGAGCGCTGCGCCGCGCCAGAGATCGAGTGCCTCGCCAAGCGTCGCCGAGGCGGACGCGAACCTGCCCTCGGCGAGCGCCAGGCGTCCCTCGGCGACGCCGCGCTCGAACTGATGGAGGTCGAGGAGGTCGGGCCCGAGGTCGATGACGTACCCAGGCGAACGCGTGCGCAGGGCGCCCACGGGAAGCGTCTTGCGCAGGCGGGAAACGTACGTCTGGATCGCCTTGTCCGCTCTCGCGGGCGGCTCGCCTCCCCAGAGGCCGTCCACGAGCCGGTCGACGGCGACCACGCGGCCCGCATCGAGCAGGAGCAGGGCGAGCAGCGCTCGCTGCTTTTCCGGTCCCAGCGGGACCGGCTTCCCCGAGCCCACGACCTCGAGGGGGCCGAGGATCCGATACTCCATGGGCCGGCTGAACGTAGCACGACCCACTGGACCGTTCCCACCCGGCGGCCGGCATGAAAGCGGACATCGAGGGAGCTGAAGCCACGGTGACACCGGTCGTCGACCGCGGTCCTGTTCGCTTTCCGCGTGATGCACGAACCGAAGGAGGGAGAGATGACTGAACGTCATCAGCCGAAGACGAAGGCGCGGATGGTCTGCGGCCTGACCCAGTCGAGCGCAGGCGACGCGCTACTGCGCGCAGCAATCGCGCATTGCCGCGACCACGACTTCGAGCTGGTCGCTGTATGGATCGTCGATCCCACCGCGTTCCAGTCGCCGAACGCCGTGGCCGGCGGGCCCGGAGCGTGGAGCCTGGTGGGCGCCTGGAGCGAAACGCTCGAGCGTGCCCGGGCCGAGGGCCTCGTCGCCGGCACCGTGTTCCGCTTCGGCGAGCCGACCCGGATTCTCGAGGAGGAGAGACAGGCGTTCGGGGCCGAGATGGCGTTCAGGCCGCCGACGTCCCGGTCCGACGCCGCCCGCTATGCGGTTGGCGCGAGGACGGCCGCGCGACGCACTTCTGCCCGAAGCCGCACCTCGCCCCGGCCGGGGGCAGTCGCCGTGTAGAGCCGCGCGTCAGACCCCGAGCCGGCGGACCCAGTCGGCCAGGAACGGTTCGACGATCTCGTACCGCCCCTCGTCGTCCTTCCCGGCCAGCTCCTGGCGGACGAGCGAGGAGATGCCGCGCTGGATGTTCGTCGCGGGGGGCAGGCCGTGCCGCGTGCGGTAGTCGGCGGAGAAGACGCGGCCCGCCTCCTCCGCCAGCGCGGCCAGGAGCAGCTTCTCGGTCGGCGTCGCCTCGTCCCAGATCCGCGCGAAGTGGTTGTGCTCCGACGCGAGCAGCGCGTCCAGCGCCCGCTCGACGTGCTCGACCCCGGCGACCTTGTCGCCGATCGACTCCTCCCAGACGAAGTACGCGAACTGCTGCGTCGCGTACGGGTGACCACGGGTGCGCGCGAGGATCGCCGCCACCGCTTCCTCGTCGACGGCGCGGCCACTTGCCTCGAAGCGGGCGACGATGAACGGGGCGAACTCGGCGGGATCGATCGGGCCGAGCTCGAAAGGCTTCGCGCTCCGCCAGAAGGGCTCGTTGGCGTCGTTGAAGATCTTCTGCATCAGGTGCCGCTTGCTACCCAGGTAGACGTGCGAGACCTCCGGCTGCGTCTGGAAGACTGCGCGCATCAACCGCGGGTAGTTGGGGTCGATCGAGGTGATCTCCTGGAACTCGTCGAGGATGAGCGCGACCTTGCGCTTCCGGTCCGCGCCCAGCTCGCCCGGCAGCGCGAGCAGCCGCTCGACCGTGGCGTCGAGGTCCGCCGGCCGCTGCCCCACGTCGAACGAGAAGCTCAGGCTTCCGTCGTGCGGGTCGACGGTGATTCGTGGCGTGACCCGCAGGCCCTGGAAAACCGCGAGCGCCCGCTCGCGCGCGCGGAAGAGCAGCGAGGCGACGTCCTCGTGGATCGTCTTCGCGAGCTTCTCGGCGAAGCGCTCCTTCGTGGGCGTGGTCATCAGGTCGCAATAGGCGACGAGAACCTTGCGCTCCATCAACTCGGCGGAGACCCGCCAGATCAGCGACGACTTGCCGAACCGTCGCCGTCCGAAGACGACCACGTCCTGGCCGTTGAGCATGTCCCGCCGAAGCTCCTCCAGCTCACGGACACGGTCCGTGAATGCTTCGTCGAGCGCGAGGGCGCCGTAGCGGAACGGATTCTCGGCCACGGCGGGCATTATACGAAGCGGTGTTATACGTGCATGTATGCCTTGCTACTCGGCTGTATATACGAGGCCGTATTATGCAGTCTCGTATACCGTTCAGGTGCGTCGCGCGGCGGCGTTGAACGCCGCGAGCGACCGCATCAGCTCTTCGACGTCGAAGCCGCGGCCGATGAAGACGATCCGCGAGCGGCGGTCGTCGTCCGGCCAGGCGTCCAGGTGCTCGGGCGGGTGAACGACGTGCTGGACGCCGTTCAGGACGAGCGGCCCGGGTCCGCCGACGTTCAGCAGCCCCTTCACCCGCAGGACGTCCTGGCCCCGGCTCTGCAGCAGCATCGTCAGCCAGATCCCGAACGCACCCCAGTCGAGCTCCTCGTCGAGGAAGAGGCTGCAGGCGTGGACGTCGCCGTCATGCGAATGGCCGTCGAGCGAGAGCTCGCGCGGGTCCCGGTCCGCCCCGCCGAAGAGCGCGGCGGGCTCGACCTCGCCGAACGAGGCGACGAGGACGTCCGCCGTCGGGGTTTGCCGGGCCAGGCTGCCCTCCAGCTCCGCCGCGTCGGCGAGGTCGGTCTTCGTGACGACGAGCCGGTCGGCCGCGACGGCCTGCTTGACGGACTCCGGGGCTCGCAGCCCGTGCTGGGCGTCGACGGTGGCGATCACGCGCTCCGGCCGGAAGTGGTGCTTGACGACCGGCTCGGAGAGGAGCGTGTAGAGGATCGGCGCCGGGTCGGCGAGGCCGGTCGTCTCGACGACGACACGCCGGAACGGCGGCACCTCGCCGCGCTCGCGGCGGCCGAGCAGGTCGCGCAGCTCGTCGGCGAGATCGCCGCGCAGCGAGCAGCAGACACAACCGCTCTTCAGCAGCACGGTGCGCTCGTCGACCCGGCGCAGTAGGTGGTGGTCGATCGCCACCTCGCCGAGCTCGTTGACGATCACCGCCGTCTCGCCGAGCTCCGGGCGCGCCAGCAGGCGCGAGAGCAAGGTCGTCTTCCCGCTCCCGAGGAAGCCCGTGACGAGCGCGACCGGGGTCTTCTCAGCCGAGGGCACGGACGAGCCCCGGATCGAGTGGGTCGAGCGGCGCGCCGACGAGCCGCTCCGCCTCGACCCAGAGTGCGCCGAGGTTCGCGACCACCGCCGACCGCCCCTTGCGGTCGCGGAGCACGTACACGCGGCCGCTCCAGTCGTCGAGGTGGAGGCCGAAGTGGTCGAGGATGCGGTTCAGCAGGGCGACGCGGAGCGTGCGCTCGCGCCGTCCGCCCTCCTCGGCCCAGTGCTCCTCCAGTAGCACCCCGCAGAGCGCACACATGGCATAGCGTTGTACCACCACGTACCGGGAGGAGAGCACATGGCGAAAGAGATCTTCTGCTGCATCGGCGTGGACGTCGACGCCGTGGCCGGCTGGCTCGGCTCCTACGGCGGTGAGGACTCGCCGGACGACATCTCGCGCGGCCTGTTCGCCGGCGAGGTCGGCGTCCCGCGCCTGCTGAACCTGTTCGACAAGTACGACCTGAAGACGACCTGGTTCATCCCGGGCCATTCGATCGAGACGTTCCCTGGGGAGACGAAGATGGTCGTCGACGCCGGCCACGAGATCGGCATGCACGGGTACTCGCACGAGAACCCGATCTCGATGACGCCCGAGCAGGAGGAGGCCGTGCTCGTCAAGTGCATCGGACTGATCGAGGACGTCTGCGGCCGCCGGCCGACCGGCTACGTCGCCCCGTGGTGGGAGTTCTCGAACGTCACCAACGAGCTGCTTCTCGAGTACGGCATCAAGTACGACCACAGCCTCATGCACAAGGACTTCCACCCCTACTACGTCCGCGTCGGCGATTCGTGGACGAAGATCGACTACTCGAAGCAGCCCGAGGAGTGGATGAAGCCGCTCGTCCGCGGCGAGGAGACCGATCTCGTCGAGATCCCCGCGAGCTGGTACCTCGACGACCTGCCGCCGATGATGTTCATCAAGGGCGCCCCGAACAGTCACGGCTTCGTCAACCCGCGGCACCTCGAGGAGATCTGGCGCGACCAGTTCGACTACATCTACCGCGAGGAGGACTACGCGGTCTTCGGGATGACGATCCACCCGGACGTCAGCGGCCGGCCGCAGGTGATCCTGATGCTCGAGCGGCTGATCGAGCACATCAACGGCCACGACGGCATCCGCTGGGCGACGATGGACGAGATCGCAGACGACTTCAAGCAGCGCTACCCGCGCGGCTAGCGCGAGCGCCTGGCCGGGGCGGGGAGATCCGCCTCGGCCAGGCGCGTCGTGTAGATCTCCTCACCGAGCCCGGACAGGTTGCGCGAGTCGGTCCAGATGGGGTGCGCGACGCCGTCCGCGACCGCGAGTCCCTCGTAGTCGCCGTACTGTCGCAGGTCGGTCCCCGGCTGGGTCTCGTCCGTCGCCGCCGAGGCCGCCCGAACCGGACGCGACCACGTGGCGCCGCCGTCCCACGAGACCGTACAGCTGTAGAACGCTCTCTTCCGGGCGGCGCCGGCGGTCGCGTAGTAACAGACCCAGGCCGCACCGCTCGACGCGTCGACCGCCGACGCCGGCCAGAACTGGTCCGGGCGCACCCTGCGCGGCGCCGGTGCGACCAGGGTCTCGTCCTCCCGCACGGGACGGAGCCTCGAATCGAACGCCTGGACGGCCACGCCCTCGTCGCCACCCGCGTCCGTGTGCGCGTAGGAGACGTAGACGCGCCCTGCGTAACGACCACGCGAACGGTCGACCGAGACGATCGGATTCGGGTGCAGGCAGACGCGGAGCGAGGCCGGGATCAGGATTCCCGATCCGCACGACGGGATCGGGACGATGAAGAACGTCGTGACGGTGCGTGGGACCTCGAACAGGGCGCCGCCGTCGGTCGAGCGGGCGATCTCGAGCGAGTGGTCGCTCGAGTCGTCCCATGCGACGTAGACGACGCCGTTGCGCGCGACAGCGAGGCTCGCGTACGTGACCTGGTCGCCATCTCGGTTGACCTTCACCGCCCGCGACCACGTGCGACCGCCGTCGTCGCTGTGGCTGAGCACGATGCTCAGCGCCTGGCTATGCGACAGACGCGACCACGCCGCGTAGACGCGGTCGCGGTGAGGGCTCGTCGGGGAGGCATCGACGGCGATCGCCGGCTTGTCGTC
>JBKPSO010000257.1:0-7974 GCA_046735055.1 Actinomycetota bacterium | reverse complement strand
GTCGTCGTCACTGTCGAACAACGGCGGCATCGACTTGCCGCACGCGCCCACCGTGGTCGAGACGACGGACGACGAATGGGACCGCGTGCTCGCGGTGAATATGACCGGGATCTTCGCGGTCTGCCGTGACGCGATTCCCGGCCTCCGCGACGGCGGCTCAATCGTGAACATGGCCTCCATGAACTCGCTCGTCGCCTACGAGAACTCGGCCCCCCTATTCGGCAAGCAAGGGAGCGCTGCTCCAGTTCACGCGTGCCCTGGCACTTGAGCTCGCGCCGCGCCGTATCCGTGTCAACTGCGTCTGCCCCGGCATCATCGACACCCCGCTGACGAACTCGTTCCTCGAGCTGGCGGACGACCCGGACGCCCTTCGTGCCGAGTACGAGGCGGTTGCGCCACTCGGTCGTCTCGGAACGGCGCGCGAGGTCGCGAACTGCGTCGTGTTCCTGGCCGGCGACGAGTCGACCTTCGTCACGGGCTCGGCGCTCGTCGTCGACGGCGGCACCACGGCGCGATAGTTCCTAAACGCGGGTCGCGTCGTGCAGCAGCTGGGGGGCCGAGATCGACGGTGCCGCCTCGACGAGCCGAGCCGTGTACGCGCTCTGCGGCGACGAGAGCACCGAGCGGACGGCTCCTTCCTCGCAGATGAGGCCGAGCTCAAGGACGAGCACGCGGTCGGCGACGCTCGCGACGACGCCGAGGTCGTGGCTGATGAAGAGGAGCGAGAGCCTCAGATCGCGCCGCAGCTCCGCGAGCAGGTCGAGGACGGCGGCCTGGATCGAGACGTCGAGTGCTGAGGTGACCTCGTCGCAGACGAGCAGCTTCGGCCTGGCTGCGAGGGCGCGCGCGATCGCCACCCGTTGCCGCTCCCCGCCGGAGAGCTCACCGGGGTAGCGTCGGGCGGTACCGGCCGGCAGACGGACACGCTCGAGCATCGTGGCGACCTCCGTTCGGGCCTCCCGGGCGCCCAGGCCGCGGAGCGATCGTGCTGGCCAGCTGATCGCGTCTTCCACCGTGCGGCGGGGGTTGAGGGAGTCGTAGGGATTCTGAAAGACGATCTGGACGGTACGCCGCTCCTCCCGCGACCGCTGGCGGGCCAGGGGCGCGAGGCGCCGGCCGTCGACGAGGATCCTGCCGTCGGAGGGTGGATGGAGGCCGACGATGCAGCGCGCGATCGTCGTCTTCCCGCTGCCCGACTCCCCCACCAGTGCGACGCATGCTCCGGCGTCGACGGCGAAGCTGATTCCTTCCGCCGCGACGACCGTCCCGTGCCTCGTGTGATGCACCGCTTGCAACGCCTCAACGCTCAGGAGCGCCTCGCTTCCCGGAGCGGTCGCCTCGTCCCTCCGCGGCTCGACCTCGGGAAGTTGCGTGGACTGCCAGCGGATGCAGCGGACGAAGTGATGCTCGCCGACCCGGGCGAGCTTCGGCATTGCGTCCTCGCAGGCGGGGATGCAGAGGTCACACCGGGCGGCGAACGCGCAGCCGGCGGGCCGGTCGGCCACGCCGACGGCCACGCCCGGGATGCCGATCAGCTGTCGTGGCTCGACGTGATCGGGGACGCTCACGATCAGGCCGGCCGAGTAAGGGTGGCGCGGCGCGGTCACGATGGTCTTCGTCGGCCCCTCCTCGACGATCCTGCCCGCATACATCACGGCCACGCGGTCGGCGATCGATGACACGACGGCGAGATCGTGTGAGACGTAGACGAGCGCCACGCTGCTTTCTCTCTGCAGGCGGGAGATCTCGTCGAGGATGCGGGACTGCGTGACGACGTCGAGCCCAGTGGTCGGCTCGTCAAGGACGACCAGCGGCGGATCGCACACGAGCGCGAGTGCGATTGCCAGACGCTGCTGTTGACCGCCCGAGAGCTGGTGCGGGAAGCGCCGCTGGAATGAAGCGTCGGAGGGCAGCTCAACGCGCTCGAGGACGGCCCGAACGCGCCCGTCCGTCTGCCGGTCGAGGGAGTGGGCCTTCAGCACCTCGCGCACGTGGTTGCCGACCCTGATCGAGGGGTTCAGCGCTGTGCCGGGATCCTGGGGCACGTACGACACGAGGCGCCCTCGCCGGCTCCGGAGCTCGCGCTCGCTTCGGTCGAGGATCTCCTCGCCCGCGACTCTGACGCTGCCCGAGATGATCCGAAGCCCGGTGCGCGCGTAGCCGAGGAGCGCCTGCGCGACCGTCGTCTTGCCGCTCCCGGACTCGCCGACGATGCCGAGCGCCTCACCTGCGGCGAGCTCGAAGGAGACGTCCTCGACCACGACCGCACGGCCGCCGGCTCCGACCCGGAGTTCCGTGACGGTGAGGACCGGCTCGCTCAACGCCGAAGCGCTTCGACGTCGACCGACTTCCCGAGCCCGCTCGCGATCGCGTCCGCGATCAGGTTGATCGACACGGTTAACAGCGCGATCATCAGCGCCGGCGCGACCACTGACCACGCGTTGATTGTGATCCCGGCGCGGTTCTCGGAGATCATCAACGCCCAGTCGGCCGTCGGCGGCGCGACGCCGAGGCCGAGGAAGTTCACCGCCGCCACGAGCAGAATCGAGACCGTGAATCGTGGGCCCCCGTCGGCGACGATCGGCCCCCACATGTTCGGCAGGATCTCCCGCCGGAGGATGACGTGGGTGCGATCGCCGCGTGCGGCCGCTGCCTCGACATAGCCGCGCACCGAGATCTCCATGGTCGCCGCACGAAGAATGCGCGCGATCGACGGGATGTGGATGATCGCGATCGCGATCACGAGCGCGTATATGTTCGCGCCCGCGCCCGTCGCGACGACGAGCAGGAAGAGAATCGGCGGAAAGGCCAGCAGGACGTCCATCGCGCGCATGAGCACGCCGTCGACGCGGCTGCGCGCGTAGCCGGCGAGCAGCCCGATGGGCCCGCCGACAAGGTAGGCGAGGAGAGTCGCGAGCGCGCCGTACAGGATCACCGTGCGGCCTCCGGAGAGAACGCGGCTGAAGACGTCCTCGCCGAGATAGTCGTTCCCGAGCCAGTAGGTTCCGGACGGCGGCGAGAACGGAATGCCCGGAATCACACTCGGCGAGTACGGCGCGAAGTACGGCCCGATGAATGCGACGCCGAGCACGAATGCAAGAACGACGAGCCCGATACGGACCAACCACGACCGGGTGAACGCGAGCCGTCGTTCCAGCGTCCTTCCGACCGAGATCGCACTCACAGGCTCGTCCGCAGCTTCGGGATCAAGAGGACGACGATCACGTCCGCGACGATGTTGATCACGATGTAGACCGCCGCGAGGAGCATTGCGACTCCCTGTACGGTCGGGATGTCGCGCGCAATAACGGCCTGTACGAGCCCTTGACCAAGCCCCGGATAGGCGAAGACCGTCTCGACGATGACGATGCCGCCGATCAGATACTGCAACGTGAGCGCGAGCACCTGGACCGTCGGGGCCATCGCGTTCCTGAGCGCGTGCCGCCAGACGACGCGCCTCTCGGGAATGCCGCTGAGCCGCGCCATCTGGACGTAGTCGGCGCTCATCGTCTCGCTCACCCCCGATCTCACCATGCGGATCACGTAGGGCGTCGCTGTGAGGCAGAGAGTCAGCACCGGCAGGACGAGGACAGTCGGGTTCGAGAGGACGCCCCCGGTCTCGACGATCGACGTCGGTGGAAGCCACTTCAACGCCACGGCAATGAAGGCGATGAGGAACGTCGCGGTGACGAACTCCGGCAGCGCGATCAGGGCAAGCGAGGTGACTGAGATCGTGTGGTCGACAGCCCGGTCACGCCGGATCCCGGCCAGCACTCCGAAGGCCACCGACACCGGCAGCAGCACGATCAGCGCAGCAAGAGCCAGGACGAGCGACTTTCCCGCGCGTGCGGAGATGAACGACGTGACCGGCACCTGATTAGCGACGGAACGGCCGAGGTCGCCCCGCAGCACGTGGGAGATCCAGCGCCAGTACTGCTCGGGCAGCGGCTGGTCGAGCCCCAGCTGTCTTCGGTAGATCGCCTTCTGGGCCGGCGTGGCGCTACGGCCGAGGATCGCGCTCGCGGCGTCGCCCGGGAGTATCTGGGTCGCTGCGAAGACGAGGACGGAGACGAGTGCGAGCAGCGCGACGCCGATCGCCAAGCGCTGGGCGATGTACATAGCGAGCGGGTGAGCGCGCCGCCTCCCGAGCGCGCCGGATGTGGTCGTATTCACGGCGCCTGAGTCGTGCGCCTACGAGGCGAACCAGTGGTCCTTGAAATCGAAGGCGCCGAGATTCGAGAAGCCCGATGAGATGTTCGGAACGATCCCACGTACCTTCGACGACGCGGCGTCCACCGTGTTGTAGAACGCGAAGACGACGTAGCCGCTGGTCTTCCAGATCGGCACCTGGAGGGCCTTGTAGGCCGCGTTTCGCTTCTTCGCGTCGGTGATCTCCTGCGCTTTGCGGAATGCGGCGGCCCACTGGGCGCTGTACCAGTGCGTCTCGTTGTAGGGCGAGGTCCTCAGCATCCCGTCCTGCGCCTGCGACTCGAACGACTGGCCCCAGTTCGTCTGGTAGCTCGGAACCTTCAGGTACTTGTTGTTCGAGAAGTAAGAGCCGGCGTCAAGTTTCTGGAGCGTGACGTCGATGTTGGCGGCCTTCGCCTGCTGCTTGAAGGCGGTCGCCGACTCAAGCATGCCCGGCAGCGCGTTCGACGTCGGCAGCGTGAACGGGAAGCGGTCGTAGCCTGCCTTCTTCAGAAGCGACTTCGCCCGGTCGGGATCGTAGTGCCGCTGCGGCAGGTCGTTGTTGTACGAGGGGTACCCCTTGCCGAAGAGGTCGTTGCCGACGGTGCCGAACCCGAGCTCCACTTGTCTGACCATCGCGTTGCGGTCGACGGCGTACTTCAGCGCGAGCCTCACGCGGTTGTCGGTGAACGGCTTGCGGTCCATCTGCACGTAGATCGGGTTTGTCTGCGGCTGCGCCGCCTGGATGATCTGGATCGCGGAGTTGCCCGCGTTGGCCTTCGCCTGCACGAAAGGCATGAACGCGATCTCGTCGACCTGGCCGCCGAGGAGCGCGTTCACGCGCGCGGTGTCGTCCGTGATGTCGTGGATCTCTAGCGAGTCGACCCACGGGCCCTTGCCGAGCGGGATTCCCCAGTATTTGTCGTTGCGCGTGAACATCGCGCGGATGCCCGGCTGCCAGCTCACGAACTTGAAGGGTCCGGTTCCGTCCGGGGTCTTGGCGAAGTCCGTCTTCCCGTTCGGCACCATCCAGACGGCCTTCTCGGCGAGAAGTCCCGGGAAGTCGCCGATCGGCCGCTTGAGCACGAATCGCACCTGGAACTTCGAAACCTTCCGGGATGCGGAGAGGTCGATCGGCTCGAGACGGGTGAGCGACTCGGCCTTGTTCTTCGGATTGGCAATGTACCGCAAGGAATAGAGCACGTCATCCGCCGTGAACTGCTTGCCGCTGTGAAAGACGACGTCGGGCCGGATCTTGAGCAGCCAGACAGTCCCCTTCTTGCTGCTCTCGACCGACTGGGCGAGCCGAGGCCTCGCGACGGCGTGCGCGTCGTACTTGAACAGACGCTCGTAGACCTGCTCTGCGCGCGCCGCGGCGGAGTAGATAGGGATGTTCCAGGGGGCAAGCGAGTCGCCGGCGCCGCCATCGTTCATGCCCACTCGCAGATGGCCACCCCGCCGCGGAGTGGCGGCGACGTCCGCGCTCGCGACGCCACTGCCGAGGAACCCGGGGAGATAGAGAGCAGCGCCGAGCGCCGCCGAGCGCTCGAGCAGCTCACGCCGCGTCAGTCCGGAACGGGTGAGGCTCTCCTCGGGAGGGACGCCGGTCATTTCGAACCCCTTTCTCTCACGAAGACTGCTAGGGCCTAGGCGCTCGGCGTGCAGAGGACGTAGAACTCGGCAACGCCTACTCCCGCACTCAACCCCTCTGCAACATGGATGAGAGCATGAGCCTACGACACGGGGAAGACGCGTGCAAGGAGAGCCGGAGAAAGACGCCGCTAACTCTGCTCGGGGCCGATGTGCTCGTAGACCCCGGCGTTGCAGTCGACGACGCCGAACCATTCGTCGATCAGCCGTGCCGCCTCGGGATCGCTCCGCCGCTGATCCATCCACTCGTCGATCCGGGCGGCCGACTCGATCTCCCAAACGACGATGTAGTGCGGGCCGCCGAGCCTCCACGTGCGCCCGACAGCGAGCCCAGTGACGCAGAGCGTTCCCGCGGAGGTATCCTCGCCGGTCTTCGGCGGCGAAGAACGTCGCGTGGCCCACAACTGCCTCCAGGAGCGGCGGGTACTTCGCGACGCCCTCGAACCAGGGCCAGTCGGTTCCCCAAGCGATCTGCCCGGAAGGCAACAGCTCGCTGAACGCCGCCAGCTTGCGCAGGTAGCCGGCGAACGGATACCGCCAGGCGTCCGACCACTCCATCCTCGGTCCGCCGAGGACCGACGTCGAGACGAGTATCGTCGGCTGCGCCCCGACGACGTCTGCGAGGGCCGGGCCCGTGTCGTCGAAAGGATCGGCGTTGCCGCCGTGATTGAGCTGGATCGGAACGCCCGGATACTCGACGGCGAGTCGTCCGATGCCCTCGTAGTACGCGGCCAGCGATGGTGTCTGCGGAGGCTCCGTGTCCTCGAACCCGAATACGGCGGCCTTGCCACGGTCGGAGAGGACGTCGAATGCCGCCCTGATCTCCGGGGCGTCCGAATCGAGCCCGAGGTAGACCGGAAAGATCTTCACGCCGACCGCGCCCCCGTCGAGCTCCCCGGCGAGCCGCTCGTCCGAGCCCGAAAGGCGTGGTTCCCGGAGGGTTGTCACGTACCGCAACCGCTCCGGAAACCGCTCGGCCCAGCCGCGGGTGTAGCCGCGCCCGCCCATGAAGTCGGCAGGAACCGAGCCGAAGCGGGTCATGAACTGCGCGAAGTCGTACCCGTCGTACCCGATCAGGATCGCGACGTCGACCCCGGCTCGGTCCATCTCGGCGACGAGCAGGGCCCCCGAGTGCTCGGTGCGCGTGAAGGGATCGGTGAGCGCCATCTGCGGGCTCGTCTCGATCGGCCAACAGCGGACAAAGACATGAGTCTCCGTGTCGACCACCACGTGATCGACCAGCCGCTGCGGCGCCTCGCCGCTGACGCTCTCGACCCGGGCCGCCGCTTGTTCTGCGTCCACGCGAGGGTCCTCTCAGAAGATCGCCGTCGCCTCGATCTCGACCTTCAGCTCCGGCGCGACGAGGCGCGGGACCTCGAACAGCGTGCTCGCCGGCTTGTGGTCGCCGAAGTACTCGACTCGAGCCCGGGCGACAGCCGCGCGATCGGCGATGTCGGTCCGGAAGATGCCCACCTTCACGACGTCGTCCCTCGTCGCTCCGGCCGACCGAAGGAGGGCGTCAATGTTACGCAAGCACTGGCGGGCCTGCTCCTCGGCACCGTCGCCGCCCACGACCCCTCCGTCTGGTCCGTCCGCGATCTGTCCGCTGATCGTGAGCACCTTCGAGCCGGAGGCGATCCTCGCCGGTGCAAACGGGCCGACCGGCGGCGGCGCTCCCCCGGGAATGACGATCGTGTTCGGCATGCCTTCTCCTTGTCGCAGTGGCACGTCTCGATCTTCAAGGCGATCCTGCACGGCGCGCGCGAGATCGGCAATGGGGAGATCGCCGTCGACGACTCTTGCCGTCCGGGTCGGTCATGCTTAACCCCGGTGCGGAGCACGCTCGTTCTCGTGAGCGCCCTCGTCTGCTTCGAGACGATGTTGTTCACAGTGCTCGCGCCGCTGCTGCCCCACTACTCGCAACGGTTCGGCCTCTCGGTCGCCGAGGCGGGCTTCCTCACGGCAGCGTACGCAGCAGGTGCGCTCGCGGCGGCCGTGCCGAGCGGGCTGCTCGCGACGCGAATCGGCGTGAAAGCGACGGCGCTGAGCGGGCTCGGCCTGCTCGCGGCCGCCAGCGTGGCATTCGGGCTAGCGCCCGACGTCGCCTCGATCTTCGCCGCCCGCGTCGCCCAGGGG
>JBKPSO010000256.1:0-10413 GCA_046735055.1 Actinomycetota bacterium | reverse complement strand
CGCGGTCGGCGTCGTGTCGGGCCCGGGCGCCGGCGGCCTCGTCGTCGGTGTCTCGGTCGGCACGCCGTAGTACGGGTTGTGGGCGTAGGCGTCGAACGTCCGCATGCCTGCCTTCTTCGCCGCGGTCAGGAACGCGACGGGCGAGACGGAGGGGCGGGCGCTCCTCGGGTTGTTGTTCCCGCGTGGGGCGGTGACCCCGCAGGCGACCTTCTCGCTGCGGTACATCGTCGCGTGGACGCCGTTGTAGACGGCGTTGCAGATGCGCGCGTAGTCGACCGCGCTCTGGATCACCCACCTGCCCCCACGCCTGACGAACTGGGGCCGCAGGAAGACCGGATTGTTCGGCTCGTTCCACGCCGCCCACAAGTGCACCGCGGGGAGCACCCGGCCGTCGGTGCCGACGTAGGTGCCGCTGTAGCGGGCGGCGGCGGCGTAGGCAAACCTGTAGAGGTCGTTGAAGTTCTTGGGCGGTCGATTCGAGCTCTGGCCGCCGTTCGCCCAGCGCGGCGTGCCGGTGATCGAGAGCAGCATCTTGAGCCCGTACGCCGCCCCATAGGTGACCACGCGGTCGTAGAGCGACCAGTTGTAGGACGCGTCGCGCGGGTCCGCCCCGTCGAAGGGCCGGTTCCTCGAGACGCCGAGCTTGCCGCCCCAGTAGAGGTTGACCCTGAGCACCTGCGTGTGCAGCGCCTGGTAGCGCGCGAACGTCTTCGCCGCGTCGTCGAAGAACGTCGCGCCCTCGTCGTAGATCCCCGTGTAAATGTGCGGCGACGCAGTCGCCGCGGGCACGGCGAGACCGGCGGCGGCCACCAGGGTCGCCGCCCACGCCCACACCCGTTCACACACCGACCGGCTCCCGCCCGTAGGACGGCAGCATCCGGCTCAGGCCCTCCTCCAGCTGGATCTCCGGCTCCCACCCGAGCACCTGGCGCGCACGCGCGATCTCCGGCTGGCGCACCTGCGGGTCGTCGACCGGCAGCGCCTCGTAGACGATCTCGCTCTTCGAGCCGGTCAGCTTCCGGACCGCGTGGGCGAGCTCGAGGATCGTGAACTCCTGCGGGTTGCCGAGGTTGACCGGCAAGTGCTCTGCGCTCTCGGCCAGCAGGACGATCCCGCGGACCAGGTCGTCGACGTAACAGAAGCTCCGCGTCTGCGAGCCCTCGCCGAACACCGTCAGGGGCTCGTTCGCGAGCGCCTGGCGGACGAAGGTCGGGATCGCGCGCCCGTCGTTCGGACGCATCCGCGGCCCGTACGTGTTGAAGATCCGCATGACCGCCGTGTTCACGCCCTGCTGGCCGTGGTAGGCCATCGTCAGCGCCTCGGCGTAGCGCTTTGCCTCGTCGTACACCCCCCGCGGGCCGATCGGATTGACGTTGCCCCAGTACGTCTCGGGCTGCGGGTGCACCTCTGGGTCGCCGTAGACCTCGCTCGTCGAAGCGAGCAGGAAGCGCGCCCGCTTGAACTTCGCGAGGCCGAGCGCGTTGTGTGTCCCGTACGAGCCCACTTTCAGCGAGTGCAGCGGCATCCGCAGGTAGTCGACCGGGCTCGCGAGGGCGGCAAAGTGGTAGACGAAGTCGACCGGCTCCGCGACGTGCAGCTCCTCGGTCATGTCGTGGTTCAGGAAGACGAAGTCGTCCGAGTCGATGTGCTCGAGGTTGCGGAGCGTGCTCGTGACGAGGTTGTCGACGCAGATCACCCGCTGTCCGCGGGCGAGCAGGAAATCGCAGAGGTGCGAGCCGAGGAAGCCCGCGCCTCCCGTGACGACCGAGACCGGCATACGGCGCAATTGTAGTCACCGGTCCTTCGCGCACACGAAGTGCTGACTTCGGCGCGAAGGGGGTGGAAGGCCAACGGTCGCCGAGCGAGAATGTCAGCCCGATGCGGTTCCCCCTCGCCGCGTTCGCGGCGGCCCTGGTGCTGACGGCCGTCGCCTTACCTGCCTCTCCGGCAGAGGGCGCGACGCGCTGCGCGCACCAGCACGTGAGCCCCGCGTACGCCGGGAGCGTCCTGCGTGTGCTCCGCGCAAGGAGGGACGTCTGGGGCGAGCAATTGATCCGGCGGCCCGCCGGACCGACCTACGCGGCCGTCCGGCGGCTGCTCAAGCCGCTGCTCTTCGCGCGCGCGAAGCGAAAGCCGTTGACCGCCTCAGGCGTCTACTACCTACCGTTCGCCCAGCCGCTCGGCAGCCACGGCGCCTACGAGATCGCCCTCCACGTCGCCGACGGCAGCCAGATCCTCGCGCGGACGGCCAACGGCGCCAGCCTGCGCGTCCTCGTCGGGCCGGGAGGGCGTGAGCCGTTCGGCTCGTGCCTCTCCAGGCTGTCCCGGCCGACGCTCGCCGTCGGCTACCTGCCGATTCTCGAGACCCGGTACGTCGACTCGGCCGGTGTCCGCTACAGGCAGGAGTCGTTCGCGGTCCGGGGCCTCGGCACGGGGTCGCTGGTCAGCTTCGTCAGCGTCACCGCAAGCGCCGGCGCACGTGCAGGCGCTGTCATCCGGCTCGTCCATTCGACCCATCGGCGGGGGAGGTCGACGCAGTCCCGGCACGCGGACTCGGCACTTCGCTACCGGATCGAGCCGGGCAAGACCGCGACCGTCTACGTCGCGTGGCTCCCCTCCGACCTGCGACCCGTGATCATCGACGCGGAGACCTACGAGACTGCCCGCGATCAGCTCGTCGAGTTCTGGAACGCGCGCCTCGGGCAGGCCGTGACCTACGACGTCCCCGAGACGGTCGTGATGAACGCCCAGCGCAGCCTGCTCGAGCAGGACCTCGCACTGACCTGGCGCTACAGCATCGGCAACCCGTACGAGGAGTTCTCCTTCGCGGAGAGCCTCGACGTGGCCGAGGTTATGGGCAGCTACGGCTTCACCGGCGTGATGCGGCAGATCCTGCGCACGTCTTTCAAGCGGCTCCCGCTGGCACGGTCGAACTGGCGGATGGGCGAGTTGATGATCGCGAGCGCCCGCTACTACGAGCTGACCCGGGACCGCGCCTTTCTGGACTGGGTCACGCGGCGCATCAACGGGTTCATGACCGTGGTCGGGCGGCAGCTGCGCAGCGACCCGCACGGGCTTCTCCGCCGGGAGCGCTACTCCACCGACATCGCCACCAGGGTTTACGGGCTGCACGCGCAGACGTCGGTCTGGCAGGGACTGGACGCGATCGCCGCCGTCTGGGCGGCGACCGGCCGCCTCGGGCACGCCGCCCGCGCGCGCGGGCTCGCGTTCCGGCTGAAGCTCGGACTGCAGCGGGCGGTCCGCGCCTCGTCGCACCGCCTGAAAGACGGCTCGCTCTTCGTCCCGGCCGTCCTGCTCGCCCAGCACAGGCCGTTCGACGCGCTGACACGTTCGCGGCTCGGCAGCTACTGGAACCTCGTGATGCCCTACGTGCTCGCCTCCGGGTTCTTCGCGGCCCACGGCCGGCAGGCGGACGAGATCCTCCGCTACATGCTCCACCATGGCTCGCGGCTGCTCGGCCTCGTGCGGGCGGGCGCGTATTCGCTGTACGGCGGGAAGACGCGCTACCCGTTCACCGGCACCGATCAGGTCTACGGCCTCGCAGCCGCCCGCTTCCTCGCCGACAACGACCAGTCCGGCCAGCTCGTGCTGAGCCTGTACGGGATGCTCGGCGCCGCGATGACGCCCGAGACTTTCGTCTCCGGAGAGGCGGCGACCGTGGCACCACTCCGCGGCGCCGCGTTCCGCTCGATGTACCTGCCGCCGAACGCCGCCTCCAACTCCGCCTTCCTGGAGACGCTCCGGCTGATGCTCGTCCACGAGACGACGCGGGGCGGGCGCCCCGTCGGCCTCGAGCTCGCGTACGCGACGCCGCGCGGCTGGCTCGCGCCCGGGAAGGCCGTCGCGGTACGCGGCGCGCCGACGAGCTTCGGCCCGGTCTCCTACGAGATCGACGCAGGGGCGGGACAGATCGACGCGACAGTCGAGGTGCCGTCGCGGCGCCTGCCGCTGTCGCTGCGCCTACGCCTGCGCGTGCCGGCCGGCCACCGGGTCGTCGCCGTGCGCGTCGACGGACGGCCGCGGCCGTTCGACCGGGCAACGGCGACGGTCGACCTCTCGGGCCTGCACGGGACGCTCTCGCTCGTCGCCGCCGTGCGCTGACCGTACGATTCGCGCCTAGCCGCGGCGCGTGCGCTCGCGCAGCTCGTACTTCTTCACCTTGCCCGTCGAGGTCTTGGGAAGCTCGCAGAACTCGAGCTCGTCCGGCGCCTTGAAGCCCGGGAGCGTCTCGCGCGCGAAGGCGATCAGCTCGTCGGCGGTGAGGCTCACACCGGGGCGGAGGGTCACGAACCCCTTCGGCCGCTCTCCCCACTTCTCGTCAGGAACCGCGATCACCGCCGCCTCGAGCACGTCCGGGTGGCGCACCAGCGCCTGCTCCACCTCGATCGTCGAGATGTTCTCGCCGCCCGAGATGATGATGTCCTTCATCCGGTCGCGAAGCTCGACGTACCCGTCGGGATGCATCACGCCGAGATCGCCGGAGTGGAACCAGCCGCCACGGAACGCCTCCGCCGTCGCCGCCTCGTCCGCGAAGTAGCCCTTCATCACGTTGTTGCCCTGCATCACGACCTCGCCCAGGGTCTCCCCGTCGGCGGGCACGTCGTTCAGGTCCGCGTCGACAACGCGAACGAGATCGGCGGCGACCATGTGCAGTCCCTGCCGGGCCTTCAGCCGGGCCCTCCGCTGGACGTCCAGACCGTCCCAGTCGGGGTTCCACTCGCAGATCGTGATCGGGCCGTACGTCTCGGTCAGCCCGTACACGTGGTTGATCAGGAAGCCGAGCGCCTCGGTGCGCTCGATCACGGTCGGCGGCGGCGGCGCGCCCGCGGTCGTGATCTGAACCGGTCTCGTGAGCCGTCTCGCGGCGTCGTCGGCCGCCAGCATGACGAGGACGGTCGGCGCACCGTTCAGATGCGTGACGCCCTCCTCTTCGATGAGCTCCCAGACGCGCCCGGGGTCGACCTTGGGCAGGCAGACGTGCGTCGCCCCGACCGCAGTCACCGCCCACGGGAAGCACCAGCCGTTGCAGTGGAACATCGGCAGCGTCCACAGGTAGACGGATCGGGAGTCGAGCTTCGCGTGCAGGGCTTCGGAGAGCGCGTTCAGGTACGCGCCGCGGTGCGTGTAGATCACGCCCTTCGGCCGCCCGGTGGTGCCGCTCGTGTAGTTGAGCGAGATCGAGTCGTCCTCGCTCTCGAGCCGGTGCTCGGGCTCACCCGGCCCCGCCGAGGCGAGGAACTCCTCGTAGTCACCGCCCTCGCCGCAGACGAGCACCCGCTCGACCGGGGCGCCCTCGACGAGGTGGGCGAGCGACTCGTGGACGACCAGTGTGCGGGAGCCCGAGTGCTCGAGGATGTAGGCGATCTCCTGCGGCATCAGCCGGGTATTGATCGCGACCAGGACCGCGCCCGCGCGGGGGACACCGAACTGTGCCTCGAGCAGCGGAGTCACGTTCGGGGCCAGGAACGCGACGCGATCCCCGTGCTCGATCCCGGACTCCTGCAGCGCGAGCGCGAGCTGCCGCACCCGCTCGTGGAAGCCGGCCCACGTGATCCTCATCGCCCCGTCGACGACGGCCGTGCGTTCTGGAAACGCCAGTGCGCTGCGCTCCAGGAACGAGAGCGGGGTCAGCGGGCTCAGGTGAACGGGCAGAGTGGCGGTACTCTACGACCCGTGGCCGTGAGCGAAACGCGGTTCCGCGGGATTCGGCTCCGTGAGGACGGGCCGGCCGCGACGATCACGCTCGACCGCCCGGAGAAGCGCAACGCGCTCAGCCTCGAGCTGATGCAGGAGGTGATCGAGGCGCTCCGCCTGGCCGGCGAGAGCCCGGCGCGTGCGGTCGTGATCGAGGGCGCGGGCCCGGCCTTCTCCGCAGGCCACGACCTCGGCGAGATGATCGGCCGCGAGCCGGCCTTCTACCAGGAGCTGTTCGATATCTGCACCGTGATGATGGAAACCATCCATCGGCTTCGGCAGCCGGTGATCGCGAGGGTCCACGGGATCGCCACCGCCGCCGGCTGCCAGCTCGTCGCCGCGTGCGATCTCGCCGTCGCCGCCGAGGGAACCCGCTTCGCGACTCCCGGCGTCAAGATCGGACTCTTCTGCTCGACGCCGATGGTGCCCGTATCGCGGGCCGTCGGCCGCAAGCGCGCGCTCGAGCTGCTGCTGACCGGCGAGCCGATCGACGCGGAAACGGCGCTCGACTGGGGTCTCGTCAACCGGGTCGTCCCGGCCGACCGGCTCGACGAGGCGGTTGCCGAGCTCGTGGCCGCGATCGCGCGCTCCAGCGCGGCCACGATCTCGCTCGGCAAGCGTGCGTTCTACGACCAGATCGATCTCGACGAGTCCGGCGCCTACGACCTGACGAAGGACGTGATGGCCTCGAACTCCCAGACCGTGGACGCACAGGAGGGGATGAGCGCCTTCCTGGAGAAGCGCCGGCCGACGTGGTCCGAGTGACCTAACGCGGTCCTTGTTCCGAGGACATCAGCTCGCAGGCCCTTCGCGAAGCCTGGCCGAGAAGAACTCGAGGGTGGTCTTGGTCTTCGTCTGCGGGTCGCCCGACAGGTCGAGGCCCAGGCCCTCCAGGTACGCCCGGGCCTCGACGGCGACCTGGAACGCCTCGGTGGTCAGGCACTTTGTCGAAAGCTCGAGAATCCTGGACCCGTCAGGGAGGAGCCACAGCTCCGCGACCAGCCGTCGGCCGAACTCGGGCGGCTGGAGGGTTTCCTTGAGCACGAACACCGGTCCGAGGATGTGCAGGTCGTTCAGCCCGAGACCGTCGGGGGCATGGCCGGCGTAGAACGAGCGCTGCTCCTTCGAGAAGACCTTCGCGACCGGCCGCGCGCCGTGGAGGGCTTCGTGCACCTGCTCGTTCGGGACTTTCCCCTTCATCGACGCCGAGCAGACGTAGCCGCCGGGCATCGCATCGACCTCGACGTTCATGGCGGCCGAGCGGCGAACGTCCTCGGGGAGATCGTGCGGGACGACCGGACGGAGCTTCACGACCGAGTCGCCGCTGCGGCCCTGAATCCGGCGGGCACGGACTGCTAGGCCGCTCTGGTTCAGGAGCAGGTCAGGCGTGTCGAAGAAGTAGATCTGCCGGATCTGGGCGTCGAGCGGATCGAGCCCGAGAGCCGAAATCGTCGATCGGTGCTCGCTCGCCGGGAGTGTCACCTTCAGCTCGACGCTGTCCGAGCTGCCCATCAGCGCCAGGAGACTCGCAAGCTCCTCACCCGGCAACGCGCTCAGCTTCTTCGTTTCCGTCGTCATCTCGATTCCTTTCGCTCGAATCGCTCCACGATCAGGCCGTGTCGCAGGCCGCGGTCGCTGACGGCCAATGAGTCCTTCCCGAGCTTCGACATTACCGTCCGGACGATGCAGGCGCCCGCGAGGATGACCTCGGCCCGCTTCGGCTGCAGGCCCACTATCTCACGGCGCTCGTCGGCCGTGCGCGTGCGGTAGAGCTCGATCTGCCGATCGATCTCCGCGCCGTCGAGCACCGTGCCCTGCACCACGTCCGGGTCGTAGGTCGCGAGCCCGTGCTTGACGGCGGCAATGTTGGTGACGGCTCCGCCGATCCCGACCAGCGCGTCGGGCACCGGCCGTCCGTCCAGACGGTCGAGGTCGGCCGCGATCGCCTGCAGTGCGTCGGCGAGCACGTCGTCTGGGACAACCCGGTCGAGACCGAATCGCTCGGTGAAGCGGACCGCGCCGACATCGACGCTGAACCGCTCGTCGACCTGGTCTCCTCGCCCGAAGGTGAACTGCGAGCTGCCGCCGCCGGTGTCGAAAACGACCAGCGAGCCCGGCATCGGGCCGAGTCCGGACTTCACCGCGAGATAGGCGAGCCTGGCCTCTTCCTCGCCGGGAATCACCTCGATCTCGACAGCGGAACGCGCGCGTACCGCATCGACGAGCTCCGCGCTGTTGGGCGCGATCCGCAGCCCGGCGGTCCCGACCGCGGCGATCGCCTCGACTCCGCTTCTCTGCGCCTCGTCGGCCATTGCCGCGATCGCCTCGACGGTACGCGCCACGGGCTCCGGCTGGAGGCGGCCGGTCTCGTCGAGGCCCTCGCCGAGCCGTGTGACCTCGGAACGGTCGACGATCGTCCGCCAGGTCCCATCCGCGCGCTGCTCGCCGATGTGGAACTTGACCGAGTTGGTGCCGACGTCGATGACCGCGTATCGCCGTGCGCCGAGCCCGGCGAGCGCCTTCAACCCACGCGGAAAGCTGACGTTCGGGAACGAGCCCAGCCCCAGCTCGGCCACGGTCGCGATCACCCGGTCCGCATCCTCCGACTCGACCGCCACGGTCCGAGTCGCTCCGACGTCCGTCTCGAGCTCGGTCAGCTCGGTCAGACAGCCGCCGACCGTATACCTCTGCCGCCGCTTGTGCACGTGGACGGCGAGCAGGTCACGGTTCGAACGCACGAGCTCGTCGAGGAGCTCCTCGAGCGTGTAGGCGTCACGCACCAGGGTCGGAACGTCGGCGCGAAGCCGAGCGAGCGTCGAGGCGACCTGCGCGGCAGGGAGCGGGAAGGACTCCTTCAGCACCGGCACCCACTGCTCGAGTCCGGCGGCGTCCACACGTTCGAGCTGCTTGACATCCAGCAGCCCGTCGCGGACCTTGACGTTCTCGTCCGCTTCCCGGGAGACCAGGTACAGCTCGTCGCTTTCCTGCACGCGTTCCGGGGAGAGCGCCGCGAAGCGATCCTCGGCTGACCCGAAGCGATCTCCGAACGTCCTCCATTCCCACCGGGGGACGATCGCGGACGTATCGAGTTCGTTCATGAAGGCACAGTCTCGGCGGGTGCCCAGCGCTCGGCCTCATCCAGGACGGACGATTGGTTGCCGGTGGGCCCGGGGCCTCAGGCTTTAGCGCAGGTCCATGTTCGACTCCATGTCGAGAGGGCGTCGGAGGCGGCCGTAGTACCGCTTTAGCCGACGGGACAACCGAACCCGGGGTGATGGGAAGGGGCCAACGAGCAGCCCATGCCAGGCTGCCGAACTTTCAATCTGTACCGGAAAAGATTCGAGCCAGGTCTTGCGCGCGCCGTAGCGCGTCGGTGGGATGCGGGCTTATGGGCCGAGCGCGCCGGCGCTCGGGCAGTGAGCGTGACCGTTACTTGGGTCGCCGCGAAAAAGCGGCTGCCATTTACTCGTAAGAGCGCGGGCGAGACCGGGTCGGCGACGGCTCTGCATCACTCAGGTACGGCAGCAGGGCCATCTCGCGCGCTCGCTTGATCGCGACCGCCACCTGCGTCTGGTGCTTCCGGCAGGTGCCCGTGTTGCCGCGGCCGCGAATCTTTCCAGCCGCAGAAATGGAGCGGCGCAGCTGAGCCGCGTCCTTGTAGTCGATGAACGCGATCTTCTCTTTGCAGAAGAAGCATGACCTCCGGCGCCGATCGAAGACCTTGCGGCCCTTCCCGCCCGCAGACGAAGGCGGCGTATCCCGGGTCTTCGCTCGCTTTGCGTGCGCAGCCACCGTCCTACCTCCTGACACGATCATGCCCGCCGCGAACCCCAGTGCGCGAGAGACTCCTCTCTTCAGTGTATGTCCGCCCTTGCCGCCGCTTGCGGTGCTCAGGCCGGTGCCGGTCCGGCGAGCCCAAATGGCGTTCCTTCAGAATCGCGGCAGATCGCCCAGCGCTCGCCCGGATGGACTACTTCGCCGCCGAGGGAGCGCACCTGCTCGAGCGCTGCGGAGAGGTCGGGGACGGCGAAATAGGGGAGCGCGAAGCGGTCTCCTGGGCCTGAGCCGCGCGCGTGTACCCCGACAGTGAGCCCCGAGTGCACGGCCTGCCAACCCTGACCCTGGTCCGGGCGCCGCGGCTCGAGCGCCGTCCCGAGCAGCTCTTCCCAGAAGCGTCGAGCTCGTTCAGGGTCGTCAGCAGGAAGCTCGATCAAAAATCGGGGCGTCACGATTCAGACGGTACCGAGAATGGCCGCGGCAGCTTTCCGGACGTTCTGGGGATCAGCCCGACGAGCGCGGCCGACTTCAATCGCGGGGCTCGGGCCGTCCCAGAAACCGCCGTCTCGATCTTCGATCAACGCGCTGCGAGCAGGCCGGATGCGTCGCCTCCGGCTCAGAACTCGTTTCAGAATGACTGGGAGCGACGGAGGCCGCCCTCGTGGCGGCCTCCGTCTGCTAGCGCCCGTGCGGCCTGGTCCGGCGGGGCAACGCACCGGCTCGAGCCAAGCTCAGACTCCGACACGAGCACTGGCTCAAGGTACTCATTCTGAAACGAGTTCTGACATGGAGCGAAAGGTCAAGGGGTGACGCTCGGTGAACGGGTTGTCCTCTCGGCCTGGAGCAGCGGAGCGTCCGGAGCAGCGACGGTGGATCAGACTGACATTCGCGGGTCGGGACCGCATGAAGGGGAACCGTCGG
>JBKPSO010000255.1:0-5248 GCA_046735055.1 Actinomycetota bacterium | reverse complement strand
GGATCGGCGCCTCGTCCCAGCTCGTCTCCTCGATCCCCCAGTAGGCGCCGCCGTGCGTGCGGAAGACGAGCCGCACCGCGTGATCCGAGTCGTGGATGCGGTAGGTGTAGAACGGCTTCTGTCGGCCGGGGTACGACGAGCTCTCGAGCACGCTCGGGGACTCAAGCTTGAAGCCGCGCACCTTCTTCTGGAGCGCCTTCAGGGTCGTGAGCGTGTCGTAGGGATTCGAGGTGACGTGCGGGGGCTCGCGCGTCTGGGGCGCCTTCACGGGCGGCGCCGGCGTGATCGTCCCGTGGAAGGTCGAGCCGACGACGGCGGTGATCATCGCGTTGCGGCCGAGGGACCGCACCTCGGGCGGCATCGGCTCGGCGTCGGCGGGTGCGAAGAGCTTCGCGACCGACTTTGCCGCCGCCTTGGAGCGTTTCACGCGCGGGTTCCAGTAGACCTTCGAGGCGTAGTAGTCGGTGCGCGGCGCGTTCCCCGTCGCGCCTTCCGGCGGCGGGACGATCCGGTAGCCGCGCTGGGAGAGCAAGTAGCCGGCGTTCGCGGCGGCACCCTCGATGCCGTTCCCGTTCAGCACCGTGATCGTCGTCTTCGCCGGCGTCGGCGTGCTCGTCCGTACCTTCCGGCCGAGCGCGACGTCGGTCGCGACCTTCGCCGCCTCGACGTCCGGGCTCAGCCAGTCCTGGACCGCCGCCTGGATGTTGGACGGGTCGGTACGCAGGTCGGAGTAGCCCGTCAGCCCCTGGATCTGGCTCTGGAAGAAATGGCCGGAAGGCAGGTGGTAAGCGAAGAGCGCGTAGCTGAGGATCGTCTTGCCGGAGACGCTGCGGCCGCCGCCCGCGCCGACCTCGATGTTCTTCGTCAGCGCGCCGACGATCTTCGGAACCTTCGCGATCGAGAAGTTATGCGCGAGCTGGTACTTCATCGCCTTCACGAACTGCTGCTGGCGTGCGACCCGGTAGAAGTCGGAGTCGGTGTGGCGGAAGCGCACGTAGTCGAGCGCGCTGCCGCCGGTGAGCAGCTGGTACCCCGGTTGGAGGTTGATCGTCGCGTAGCCGAAGGCCGGGCTGAGGCCGGCGTTCGTGTTCAGGTAGCGCCGGTCGACGTCGATCCAGACACCGCCGAGCCGGTTGACGATCTGCTTGAAGCCGCGGAAGTTGACCGTGATCAGGTAGTTGATCGGCAGCCCGGTCAGGTCGCTGACGGTCTGCACCGTTCCCTTCGCGCCGCAGGTCGCGTAGGCGGTATTGACCTTCGCAGCGAAGACCGGCTGGCCGGGGCAGTGGATGTCGACGATCAGGTCGCGCGGGAACGAGAGCATCGAGACCGTCTTCGTCTCGGGGTCGGCGCGCAGGAGCATGACCGTATCGGAGCGTGACGGCTGGTTCGCGGCCTCGTTTGCGCGGTGGTCGTAGCCGATCACGAGCGCGATCGCGGCATGGCCGGGCGGCGGCACTTCGCCGAGGAAGGCCTGCGCGGACTTGACGTCCTCGGAGTGCGCCTGGATCGCGGCGACGCTCTCGTGGAACCAGAGGTAGATGCCGGCGACGAGTGCGACCACGAGCATCACGACGGCGATCGCGACCCAGAGCAGGATCTGCCCCACGACCCGTAGACCCGACCGCCGCGGCGGGTCGGGGATGCGGTAGCGCGTCATCGGGGTCAGCGCCGCGGGCGGAACGACCGAGTGGCCGTTCCCGTCCGGGGACGTGCCCCGACCGATTCCTCGCTTCAGGGTGGTTCGCAAACGTGCTCTTCCGACGGATCGGACGCCCGGGAAGAGGCGTCGCAGCGAGCCAGGATACCGAAGCGGTTCGGAGGTCCTGGTGTCCTACCGGGCGCGTTGGGCGAGCTTCCCGACGAGCAGCTGCCGCTTCACGGTGGCGGTCATGTCACGGCGAGGGAGTCGGCGAGCTCGTAGCCGAGGTTCGGCCGCAGCCAGCGCTCCGCCTCCTCGAGCGGCACGCCTTGGCGGCGCGCGTAGTCCTCGACCTGGTCCCGGCCGATCCGCCCGACTGAGAAGTAGCGCGCCTCCGGATGGGCGAGGTAGAGGCCGCTGACGCTCGCGCCCGGGGTGGTGGCGTAGTTCTCGGTCAGCTCGAGCCCGGCCTCGGCCGCCCCGAGCAGCTCGAACAGCTTCCCCTTCTCGCTGTGGTCGGGGCAGGCGGGGTATCCGAAAGCCGGCCGGATGCCGCGATAGCCCTCCGCAACCAGCTGCTCGTTCGAGAGCTGCTCGCCCGGCGCGTACCAGGCGCGGCGCGTCTCGGCGTGCAGCCACTCCGCGAATGCCTCCGCCAGCCGGTCGGCGAGCGCCTTGACCATGATCGCCCGATAGTCGTCGTGCTCGGCCTCGTAGCGCGCGGCGAGCTCGTCGGCTCCGTGGATCCCGACCGCAAACGCACCGAGCGCGTCCCGAGGGGCGCCGAAGGCGCCCCGGTCTTCCGGTTGGGCGTCGCCGGCTTTGCCGGCGACGCTTCCCGCCGAGCCTGGCGCGAGGTAGTCGGAGAGGCAGCGGTTCGGCCGCGCGTCGCCGTAGTCGGCCTGCTGGCGCAGGAAGCAGAACTTCGTCCCCTGCTCGAGCAGGATGTCGTCCCCTTCCGCCCGCGCGGGCCAGAAGCCGTACACCCCGCGGCCGAGTAACAGACTGTTACTCGTGATCTCGTCGAGGAGCGCGAGGGCGTCGTCGTAGAGCTCGCGAGCCTCGGGACGCTGCAGGATTGCAGGGAACTTCCCCTTCAGCTCCCAGGCGTGGAAGAAGAACTGCCAGTCGACAAAGTTGCAGACTGTTACCAGGTCGGGCTCGACGAGGCGCGCGCCCTCGAACGCCGGTGAGGCCAGGTTCTCGAAGGACACGCGGTGGCGGTTCGCGCGCGCGGCGTCGATCGGGAGCAGCGGCTTGCGGATTCGCTCGGCGTGCTGCTCGCGGAGACGCTCTTGCAGGTCTCGGTTCTCGCGGTCGAGCTCTTCTGCGCGAGCCGGGTCGAGCAGGTTCGAGACCGTGGCGACGACCCGGGTGGCATCCAGGACGTGCACGGTCGGCTGCGAGTACGCCGGGGCGATCCGTACGGCGGTGTGCTGCTTCGAGGTCGTCGCCCCGCCGATCAGGAGCGGTAGGTCGAGCCCCCGGCGCTCCATCTCCTCGGCGACGTGGACCATCTCGTCCAGCGAGGGCGTGATCAGCCCGGAGAGGCCGACGACGTCTGCGCCCTCCTCGGCGGCGGTGTCGAGGATCTTGTCGGCCGGGACCATCACCCCGAGGTCGATGACGTCGTAGTTGTTGCAGCCGAGGACGACGCCGACGATGTTCTTGCCGATGTCGTGCACGTCGCCCTTGACGGTCGCGAGCACGACCCTGCCCTGGGCGCGGGCGGGAGCGTCGCCGCGCTCCTCCTCCATGAACGGCTCCAGGTAGGCGACCGCCCGCTTCATCGCGCGCGCGCTCTTCACCACCTGGGGCAAGAACATCCGGCCGGAGCCGAAGAGGTCGCCGACGATCTTCATCCCCTCCATCAAGGGCCCTTCGATCACGTCGAGCGGCCGCGCGTAGGCCTGCCGCGCCTCCTCGACGTCCCCCTCGATGAAGTCGACGATCCCGTGGACGAGCGCGTACGAGAGCCTTCCCTCGACCGGCTGCTCGCGCCAGGAGAGGTCGACCTCCCGCCTCGTTGCCTCGCCCGAGACGGTCGACGCATACTCGACGAGCCGCTCGGTCGCGTCCGGCCGCCGGTCGAAGAGCACGTCCTCGACGCGCTCGAGCAGGTCCGGCTCGATGTCCTCGTAGACGACCAGCTGACCCGCGTTGACGATCCCCATGTCGAGGCCGGCGCGGATCGAGTGGTAGAGGAAGGCCGAGTGCATCGCCTCGCGGACGACGTCGTTGCCGCGGAAGGCGAACGACAGGTTGGAGATCCCGCCCGAGGTCAGCGCACCCGGGCAGCGCTCCTTGATCAGCGGGAGCGAGTCGATGAACGCCTTGGCGTAGCCGTTGTGCTCCTCGATCCCGGTCGCGACCGCCAGCACGTTCGGGTCGAAGACGATGTCCTGCGGATGGAAACCCTCGGCGACGAGGAGCCGGTAGGCGCGCTCGCAGATCGCCGCCTTGCGCTCCGCGTCGACGGCCTGGCCCTCCTCGTCGAAGGCCATCACGAGCGCCGCCGCGCCCAGCCGCCGGACGGCGCGAGCGTGCCCGAGGAACGCCTCTTCCCCCTCCTTCAGGCTGATCGAGTTCGCGATCCCCTTGCCCTGGATGCACTTCAGGCCTGCCTCGATCGCAGAGAAGCGCGAGCTGTCGACCATGATGGGCAGCCGGGCGATCTCGGGCTCGGTCGCGATCACGTTCAGGAAGGTCGTCATCGCCTCCTCGGCGTCGAGGAGGTCGGCGTCCATGTTCACGTCGACCAGGTTCGCGCCTCCTCGCACCTGCTCGAGCGCGACGGCGACTGCGCCGGTGTAGTCGCCCGCCTCGACGCGCCGGCGGAACCGCGCGGAGCCGGTCACGTTCGTCCGCTCACCGATCATCACGAAGCCGGTGTCGGGGCCGATCTCGAAGGGCTCGAGGCCCGAGAACCGTGGTCGCGCCGGCCGTGGCGAAATCAGACGAGGGGTCAGACCCTGTACAAGTTCCGCGACGGCCTTGACGTGGCCGGGCGTCGTCCCGCAGCAACCGCCGACGACGTTGACGAGGCCCGATCGCGCGAACTCGGCGAGGTAGCGGCTCGTGTCGGCGGGCAGCTCGTCGTGCTCGCCGAACGCGTTCGGGAGGCCGGCGTTCGGATGGCACGAGACGTACGTGTCGGCCATGCGGGCGAGGTCTTCGACGTACGGCCGCATCTGCGCTGCGCCGAGCGAGCAGTTCACGCCGACGATCAGCGGCTCGGCGTGCTCGACCGAGGCCCAGAAGGCCTCGACGGTCTGGCCGGAGAGGTTGCGACCGCTGATGTCGATCGCCGTGAACGAGATCCAGCGCGGCACCTCCGGCGCAACGTCGAGCGCGGCAGCGATCGCAGCCTTCGCGTTGAGCGTGTCGAAGATCGTCTCGATCAGGAGCAGGTCGACGCCGCCGTCGGCGAGACCCCGGATCTGCTCCGCGTACGACTCGACGATCTGGTCGAACGTGTGCGTGCGATACGCCGGATCGTCGACGCGCGGCGACAGCGAGAGCGTCACGTTCAGCGGCCCGACCGAGCCGGCGACGAAGCCGCCCACCTCGTCCGCCGCCTGCCGCGCGAGCCGCGCACCTTCGACG
>JBKPSO010000254.1:0-5170 GCA_046735055.1 Actinomycetota bacterium | reverse complement strand
GGGGGCGGCGCGAGCCCCCCCCCCCCCTCCCCCCCCGGGTTTGGGGGGGGGCGGGGGCGCCCGCCCCCCCCACGCTTCCAGCGCCGAGCTTCTCGGCCTCCTCCTCAAAGATCCGGATGAACTCCTCGCCGACGATCCGCCGCTTCTCCTCAGGGTCGGTGACTCCGTCGAGCCGCGCGAGGAACCGGGTGGAGGCGTCGACGTGGACGAGCGGCACGTGGAGGTGACCCTCGAAGGTCTCGACCACCTGCGCGGCCTCGTCCTTCCGCAGTAGGCCGTGGTCGACGAAGACGCAGGTGAGCTGGTCGCCGACCGCCTTGTGCACGAGCAGCGCCGCGACGGCCGAGTCGACGCCGCCCGAGAGCGCGCAGAGCACTCGGGCGCTGCCGACCTGCGCCCGGATCCGGTCGACCTGCTCCTCGATCACAGCCGCAGGCGTCCACGTCGGACGCGCGCCCGCGACACCGTAGAGGAAGTTCTTCAGCACCTCCTGGCCGTGAGGCGTGTGTACGACCTCGGGATGGAACTGGACGCCGTAGAGCTTGCGCTCGGGCGCCTCGAACGCGGCGATCGGCGTCGAGTCGGAGCCGCCTGTGACCACGGCGCCTTCCGGCGGTGCGGACACCGAATCCCTGTGGCTCATCCACACCGTTTGGTCTTCCGAGAGGCCCTCGCCTAGCGCTCCGCGGAAGCGGAGCGCTGTCTTGCCGAACTCGCCCGCGCCCCGCTCGACACGGCCGCCGAGGTCCTGCGCCATCAGCTGCATCCCGTAGCAGATGCCGAGCACCGGCACGCCGAGCCCGTACAGGCCGGGATCGACCTGCGGCGCGTGCTCGGCGTAGACCGACGCAGGGCCGCCGGAGAGGATCACCGCCGCCGGGTTCTTCACCTGCAGCGCGTCGGCTGACGACCGGTGGCCGACGAGCTCCGAATAGACGCGCGCCTCGCGCACGCGGCGGGCGATCAGCTGCGAGTACTGGCCGCCCAGATCGACGACGAGCACGGGCCCTGAATCTGAGACAGGCAGAGCCTCCGGCGACACGTCCGGATCGGGGAACGGCAAAACCTCAGCGCCGATAGCTCTACCGTCGGTAATTGGGCGCCTCCTTCGTGATCGTCATGTCGTGCGGGTGGCTCTCGTAGAGGCCCGCGGCGGTGATGCGGACGAAGCGCGTGTTCGTCTTCATCTCCTCGATTCCGGCGGCGCCGCAGTAGCCCATCGACTGCCGCAGCCCGCCGACGAGCTGGTGGACGACTGCCTGCACCGGCCCCTTGTAGGGGACGCGTCCCTCGATCCCCTCGGGGACGAGCTTGTCGACGTCCTCGACGTCGCCCTGGAAGTAGCGGTCCTTCGAGAAGGAGCGCGCCTTCATCGCCCCGAGCGAGCCCATCCCACGGTACTCCTTGAAGCGCTCGCCCTGGACGAGGATGACCTCGCCGGGAGCCTCGTCGGTGCCCGCGAGCACCGAGCCGAGCATCACCGTGTCGGCTCCGGCGGCGATCGCCTTCGCAACGTCGCCGGAGTTGCGGACCCCGCCGTCCGCGATCAGCGGGACGCCCGCCGCTGCACACACGCGCGCACACTCGTACACGGCCGTCACCTGGGGGACGCCGACCCCCGCGACGACGCGGGTCGTGCAGGCGGCGCCGGGCCCCTGGCCCACCTTGACGCCGTCGACCCCGGCCCCGACGAGCGCCTCGGCGCCTTCCGCCGTGGAGACGTTCCCGGCGACGAGCTCGACGTCGCGCCGCGCCCTCAGCTGTCGCGCCATCTGGATCACTGCGCGCGAGTGCCCGTGCGCGGTGTCGAGGACGAGCACGTCGACACCGGCGGCGACCAGCGCTTCGGCCCGGTCGACCGCGTCGGAGCCGACCCCGACCGCCGCGCCGACCCGCAGCCGCCCCTGTGGGTCCTTGGTCGCGTCCGGGTACTCGAGGCGCTTGGAGATGTCCTTGACCGTGATCAGGCCCTTCAGGCGGCCGTCGGCGTCGACGACGGGCAGCTTCTCGACCTTGTTGCGGTGCAGGATCTTCTCGGCCTCGGCAAGCGTCGTTCCGACGGGGGCCGTGATCAGGTTCGTGCTCGTCATCAGCGCGCTCACCGGTTGTGCCGTGTCGGTCTCGAAGCGGAGGTCGCGGTTCGTCAGGATCCCGACGAGGGTCCCGTCCGGATCGGTGATCGGCACGCCGGAGATGCGGTAGTGCGCCATCAGGGCCAGCGCGTCCTCGACGTGGGCCTCTGGCGGGAGCGTGACGGGCTCGACGATCATCCCCGCTTCCGAGCGCTTCACCTTGTCCACCTCGGCGACCTGGTCCTCGATCGAGAGGTTGCGGTGGACGATCCCGATGCCGCCGGCCCGGGCGAGCGCGATCGCGAGCCGCGCCTCCGTCACCGTGTCCATCGCCGCGGACACGATCGGGATCGCCAGCTCGATCTCGCGCGTCAGCCGGGTGCGCGTGGAGACGTGGTTCGGGAGCACCTCCGACTCGGCGGGCACGAGCAGGACGTCGTCGAAGGCGAGCCCCTCACGGGCGAACTTTTGCTCGAGCGAGAGGAGCCGCTCGACCTCGACCCGACCTAGCTCCAGCCCTTCCAAGAAGGCAAGTCTAGCGGTCGACCCCGACAGCCTCGAAGTCGGTGAGCTGGGCGTCCGGGGTGAGCTGCGAGGCGACCCGGGGGTCGAGTCGACCCGCGCCCAGCTCGAGCGTCGAGGCCGCGCCCGCCGCGACCGCCGAGCGGAGAGCGTCTTCGCTCAGGCGGCCTTCGAGCCGCGCCGCAACGTAGCCGGCGAGCAGCACGTCGCCGCTGCCGACCGCCGACACCGGCTCGACCTGCGGCGCCAGCACGCGATAGCGGCGGGTCTTGCGCCCATCCCGGAGCCGCGCGAAGCAGCCGGTCTCGTTCGTGATCAGGACGTTGCGCGCGCCGAGCTCGGCGATGTGCTCGAGCGCGAAGGCGAAGTCGTGATGCTCGTAGAACTCCTGGCCGACCAGGGCCTCGGCCTCCCGCTGGTTCGGCGAGACGAGGAACGGCTCCGCCTCGAGCCCGAGCCGGAGCGGCTCGCCTTCGGCGTCGAGCACCGTCGGCACCTGGCGCCGGTTCAGCTCGCGGATCAGGTCGCCATAGAAGTCCGCGTCGACGCCGCGTGGCAATGAGCCCGCGAGGACGACGAAGTCGGCGCCGCTCGAGAGGTAGCGCAGCTTCTCGAGCAGCGTGTCGACCTCGTCCGGCTGGACCTCGGGGCCCCACTCGTTGATCTCCGTGTACGAGTTCCCCGCCGGGTCGACGACTGCGGTCGACGTCCGCGACTCGTCCTCGATCCGCACGAAGTCGTTCAGGATCGCCTCCGACGTCAGCTCCTCGACGATGCGCGTGCCCGTTCTGCCGCCGGCGAGGCCGGTGGCGACTACCGGGACGCCAAGTCGCTTGAGCGCCCGCGCGACGTTGATGCCCTTACCGCCCGCCAGGGTGAGGCCCGCGCTGGCGCGGTGGCGCTGGCTGAGCTGGAAGTTCGGCACCGTCAGCGTGCGGTCGATGGCGGCGTTGAGGGTGACGGTGACGATCATGTGCTCACCGGGGTCACGAGACCCAGCTCCAGGCGTGGTGTGCTGCTTGACCGAGATACCACTCGCCGCGACCGACCATTCCCGGTTTCGCAATCGAGCGCGAGGCGACGAGGGGTCGGCTCGCGACCAGCCGGCCGGACGCGTAGACCCGCACCTCCCCGATCTGCTCCCCCCTGGCCACCGGTAACGAGATTACCGATGGAGCGACGACCTGCTCGACGAGCGGTCGGTCGACCCGCACGATCCGGCTCAGCGGACCGGCCGCGACGAGCGCGAGCGCACGGCGGCCGTAGGGCGCGTCCGCGGTCGCGTAGACTCGCCGCGTGGTGACGAGGTCGACAGTCCGGTAGCGGGAGAGGCCCCAGACGAGCAGCGCGGCGAGGTCGGCGTTCCGGCCCTCCCGCGTCGCGCCGCCGAGCAGCGTCGCGTAGATCGTGACGCCGTGGGCGCGCGCGGCGGCGACCTCCGACCAGCCCGCGGCGCCCGTGTGCCCGGTCTTGACCCCGAACAGGCCCGGGAAGCGGGTGAGGAGGTCGTTCCACGTCGTCAGCACCCGGCCCCCTGCGATCGTCGCCCTCGAGCGGCCGACGACCGACCGGATCACGGGGTTGCGCATCGCGATGCGAGCGAGCCGCGTGACGTCGCGGGCGCTCGAGTAGTGGCCCGGCGCATCGAGCCCATCCGGGTTGGCGAAGTGCGTGTCGCGGAGCCCGAGCTTCTGCGCCTCCGCGTTCATCATCGCGACGAACGCCGGCTGGCTGCCGCCGACGTGCTCGGCAAGCGCGACCGCCGCGTCGTTCGCGCTCTGGATCAGCGCCGCCTCGACGAGATCGCGGACCGTCAGCCGCTCGCCGGGCCGTAGGTTGATCGACGACTCGCCGACCTCGGCCGCGCGGCCGCTGACGGTGACGTCGCCGTCCAGCCGCGCGTGCTGGAGCGCGACGAGAACCGTCATCAGCTTCGTGATGCTCGCGATCGGGAGGTGCGCGCGCGCCCTGCTCGCGAGCAGGACCTCACCGGTGCTGCCGTTCTGCACCAGGTAGGCGCGGGCCGAGACCTGCGGCGCGCCGACAACAACCTGCGGCGCTGCGGCTGTCCGGCCGGGCGCCGCCGGCTTCGCCGGCGGCGCTTCCAGAAAAGGCACGGCGAGAAGGACAGCCGACGCAAGCAGCGCAAGCCGAGTCTTCACGGCCGGGAAGCGTAGCGGCACCTCGGGAGGGACACGCTGAAGCGCGTCCCTACTTGATGCGGACGCGCTCGCCCGGCGTCAGTGCGGTCGGTTCCATGCCGGGGTTGAGTAGGAGCAGCTTGTCGACCGTAGTCGCGAACCGGCCGGCGATCGCGTCGAGGGTGTCGCCGCTCTGGATTACGTAGTACTGCGCGGCGACGCGCGGCGGCGGACCACGATGAGCAGGCTTCGCCCTCGTCGTCACACGGCCGGCCGTCGACGTCGCGGCCGGGGTATCCGAGAGCAGCGCCGACCGGACGAGCAACACCACCCCGGTGACGGCGAGGAGGAAGACGGCCGGCGCGATCCAGCGCGCCCACCTCCTGCCAGCGACGCCGAGCAAAGCCCGACGGCGCGGCCCAGGCGTTGGCCTTC
>JBKPSO010000253.1:0-32220 GCA_046735055.1 Actinomycetota bacterium | reverse complement strand
CCATTGGGGTCGGACCGCAGCCCGCCTACCGCCGCCGCGCTCCACCAGCCTGCCGCTGCTCCCGACGGCAAGTTCACGGCTGATTAGCGGACTCATCAACGGATCACAGTGCTCAAAAAGGGGCGCTCGGCACATACGCGCAGCCCTCCCACAAAACCAATGCGCAGGGACCATCCGGAAAGTCACAGCAGACAGCGAGCTGTCACAGAACAGTCACGGAACTGTCACAGCCGCCGAGAGCTCGTCGGCCAGGTTTCGCGCGGCGGCGCCGAGAGACATCGGGTGTTGCTGGCGCGCAATCCGATCTGACTTTGTCGCGAGGGCAGAGGCGAACGGAAAGCTTCCAAGCGAGACGCGGAGCCCGTTCAAGAGTTCGCCAGCCAACGGGCGCACGCGATCATGTCCTGCTCCACCTTGCGCATCTCGCCCGAGAAGCCCCATGCCAACGCATGCACGATTCCCCAGCCACGGAGACGTTCTCGGTCGAGGCCAAGTTCGGCCGTAAGCTGGTCGAGACGGCGACGGATACGCCGGCCAGCAGCAGGATCCTGGATCAGCTCCGCCCGCCGGTCGCGGAGCAAGGAAGCGGCGTCGAAAGCGCGTTCACCGACGAGCGGCTTCGGGTCGATCGCCAGCCACGGCTCGCGTTCGGCGCGCAGGACGTTTCCGCCATGGAAATCCTGATGGACGACGACGAGCTCGCCCTGGGTCGGGACGAGCTCCTGAACTGCGCCCACTGCGAGCTCGATTAGCCTCCGCTCGAACGGTTCGCCCATCAGCGACCACTCGCGTGGTAGCTCGTCAGCCCAGCGGAGCGCCTCGCTTGCCAGCGGACGGAACACATGGTCGGGAGGCGGTGGTCGCCAAAGGCGGCGCAGCACGGCGCAGGCGATCCGATTCGCTTCCTCCTCGTCTCGGAGTTCCCAAAGCATCGTCCCGGGTAGGCAGCGCTCAAGGAGGAGGGCGCGCCGTCGATGGTCGTGGGCGAGGAGCCGCACTGCCCCGACGCCCTGCCAGAAGGCGAGCGCGTCGGCTTCGTGCTCGCTCTCCTTGTCCGGAAAGTTGATCTTGAGGACCGCGGGAAGGCCGTCGGCGCGCTTGACCGCCAGCACAAGCGAGACATTGCCGCCGTCGAACGCGCGCCCCAGCCGAAGCTGCCACTTCTCGGCGCACTCCGCTGCCAACCGCGGTAGGCGATCGAGCCACTGCGCGCCGCCGGGCACACCGCGCCACCAACTAAGAGCCGCCGGAATCTCCATCGGCGAGTTCTTACTGCATTTCGCTGGTGAGCTCCCGCCGAGAGGCGCCTTTAGGCGAGAGCACGCCCTCAAACCGAGTTCCTGATCTCAGTCGCCGAGTGACGAAAGGTGAATCAGCCCCGCGTCCGTCGGGCGAAAGCCGCACGCATCGAAGTAGAAGGGTGCCAGCTCGGTGTCAAAGTCGACGTGTAGCCACTCGCATCCTGCGGCCTTGGCGTGCTGCGCGGCAAAGTGGACGATCCGCGTTCCTATGCCCTTGCGTTGGTGAGTGCCTTGCGTCTTCGTATCGATGAGAAAGGCATGGTCTCCACCGTCAGATACGACGTTGACGAAACCGACGAGACGCCCGTCGGCGTCGCGGGCAGTCACCCAGCCAAAACTGTGTGGACGGATTCGATCCCACCAGCCGACCTCGGCGTTTCCGCCATGGGCAGTGACGAGCTCAACCATCTCCGCGTCGGTCAACGGGCCGCGCCGGCAGTACGTGACGCTGTCGGAGACGAACTCGGGTCGAACAGCGGGCGAAGCCAAGAACGATCAGATTATCCAGCTCCGTCCCTGCCCCTCGGGTGACGTTCGCGAAGCTGGCTCAGGCCAGGGTCAACGAGCCGGCCGCCCGAATGACTGTGCCTGGCCGCTCCCGCGCCGGGAGGGATCGGGCCGCCGGTTCTCCCGCACCTTGATGGCCGACCATCCGCCTCGGTCCGCGAGCGGCTCGTCGTCAAAGCGAGGGATGACGTGCAAGTGCGCGTGCTGCGAGCGTTGATCGATCTCCGGGAAGCAGTTCCAGATGAGCGTGTAACCGTCCGGCGCGAGGCGTTCGTCCTGTGCGGCCTTCACCTTGACGAGAAGTTCGTGCGTCGCTGCCCACTCAGCCGTGAAGTCGAAGGGCGACGGGCGATGGGCGATCGGGACGATGACGCCGCGTCCCGGAAGCACGTCGGGCGGGTCGCGGGGATCGCGCGTCGAGGCGTACAGGCAGAAGGCGTTCTCGATGCACACGTCGGCCGCACGGAACCGGTTCAGATCGCAGAAGACGCAGTCATTTTCGGTCATCTCTGCATTTTCATGACTCCTACGCGGCCGTGGGGCCACGGGACATTCGCGAACGCCGACGCAGCCGACGTTTCGACCGCCGAGCTAGCTGTCCGGCCACCGTGATCGATCGGCTGCCATGATCGGCCCATGAGCTGGGACGAGGCGTTCGCGCGTCGCTACGACGAGTGGTCGGCCCACATGACCGAGGACGTTGCCTTCTACGTCGAGCTTGCGCGCCAGGCCGACGGGCCGGTTGTCGAGCTTGCGGTCGGGAACGGCCGGGTCGCCATTCCTGTTGCGCAGGCGACCGGTCATTCAGTCACCGGAATCGACTCTTCGCCGGCGATGCTCGAACAGGCGCGCGCCCGTGCCGCCGAAGCGGGTGTGGAGCTCAACCTGCGCGAAAGCGACATGCGTGAGCTCACGCTCGACGAGCAGGCGGCGCTCATCTATTGCCCGTTCCGGGCGCTCCTGCACCTGCCGACCTGGGCCGACCGCCGCCGTACCTTCGAACGTGTCGCGGCGTCGCTCCGTCCCGGCGGACGGTTCGCATGGAACGCCTTCGCGTTCGATCATCAGATCGCCGCCCGGCTGGACAGACATCACCAGGACGAACCGCTGCCCCACACGAATCGGTACGCGGTCGGCGACAACCGAATCGACATCACGCTTGACGACGGCGCCACCAGCTCGCTGTGGTGGGCAACCAAGAACGAATGGCTCGGGCTCCTCGACGTCGCGGGGCTTGAGCTCGAGGCTCTCTTCGGTAGCTTCGACAGGAAGCCGCTCGACGACGACAGCCGAGAATACGTCTTCGTCGCCCGCCGCTGAGCAAGACGGCCTCCGGCCAGATCGCGCACATTGGCGCAGGCCACCGGGCACCCGCAGCCCTCGCAGGCCCAGGCGTGCGCTCAAATTTCGGCCTCGGACTGTCGCTCAACCTGAAGGAGTCGCATCCGCTTCAGGCCGTCGAGTGGTAAGCCGAATCGATCTGCGAGGCGCGCACGCAACGGCTTCCGCGAGTTGACGTAGCGAGCGGCTACGGTGCGGCGACCCGGCGCGCCACCTGCACGCAGGTCACATGGCGGAACGAAGATCGGCTGCTCCAACCGCTCTGCCAGCGCGCGTACCAGGCCAGGATCCGCTCGCGTTCTGCCGCGTGACGGTCCGGCTCAAGAACTTCGGGACTAGGATCGCTTGCAGTGGGCGAGAGGCGACCCCAGGAACTGGTCGCGGCAGGATACGACCGGATGGCCGCGCGCTACGCCGAGTGGCAGACGCGGATTGTCGGCGACCCACGCGACCGCTACATCGAGCAACTGCTCGCCCGGCTTCCGCCCGGCCCCGACATCCTTGAGATCGGAAGCGGCGGAGGAGTCGAGCCGACGCTGACGTTCGCGAAGCTCGGACGCCTTGTCGGCGTCGACATCTCCCGTGCTCAGATCGAACGAGCACGAGCGACGGTTCCCAACGCCCAGTTCATCCACGCGGACATTCTCGAAACGACGTTCGACAACGAATCGTTCAATGCGGTCGTCGCGCTGTTCGTGCTGACGCACATCCCGACCGCCGAACTCCCCAGCCTCCTCTATCGAATCTCCGACTGGCTTCGACCGGGCGGAGCGTTCCTCGCGACGTTCAGTGGCGCGGCGGCTCAGCACGACGAGATCGAAGACGATTGGCTCGGGGTGCCGATGTTCTTCAGCGGGTTCGATCCAAGCACGAATGAAGCGCTCGTCGAGGCGGCCGCGATGCACGTGCTCGAATCACGAGTCGAACCGATGCAGGAACCTGAGGGCGAGGCCAGATTTCATTGGCTGCTCGCCGAGAAGCCGACGTGTAATTAGCGGGATACGGGATCGGCGATGGAGACGAGGGATTGGTTCTTTGATGAACTCGCGCACGCTGGCCGTGAGCACGTCGACGCGGACTATGTGGCGGCCTACGACCGCAAGGCCGACAGCGACGCAGTCGCAGCGGAAGAAGTCGCGCTGTTGCGCAACCTCGGTCTGAACGGGCGAAGCACTCTCGTCGACCTCGGTGCCGGAACCGGGGCGCTCGCGCTCGCCGCTGCCCCTCACTGCCAGCGCGTAGTGGCGGTAGACGCTTCAAGCGCGATGCTCGACGTCATGAAGGGCGAGCTTGCGCAGCGCGCCGTGGACAACGTCGAGGGCGTGCAGGCTGGCTTCCTCAGCTACGAGCACCAGGGGGATGCGGCCGACTTCGTCTACTCGCGGAACGCCTTGCACCACCTGCCCGACTTTTGGAAGGCGCTCGCGCTCGGGCGTATCGCCGACATCCTCAAGCCGGGCGGGACACTGCGCCTGCGCGACCTCGTCTTCGCCTTCGATGCATGTGAGGCGGACCGCTTCATCGAAACGTGGCTCGAGAGCGCAGCAGAGCGGTCAGAAGAGGGCTGGACGCGCTCCGAGTTCGAGGAGCACCTGCGCGGAGCACAGCACCTTTAGTTGGCTGCTTGAGCCGATGCTCGAGCGGGCAGGCCTTGGGATCCATGAGGCGAGCTACGGCCCGGCGAGGATCTACGCCGCGTACACGTGTGTGACAGCCACGCACTGACGCCCCGCCCACACCCAAGCGAAGAGCAGGCACGCGGCCAGCGCAAAAGTCGCGCGTGCCGATCAGGGCCTGGAATCGCAGGGGGTTCATTGTCGCGACGACCCACCTTTCCGGGCGTAGTGCGCCGCGACTTTCAGCCGATCGCCAGGCACGACGGCGTGGTTCGGATTATTTGCGGCCGGGGGCATCTGCGAGCAAGCGGTGAATATGTCCAATTTGCAGGTCATTCATTGCCGCCGCCGCCGAACCTGTTGTCCGCTCGGATCCGCTGTGATCCGGTGACGACTGCCGCAGACTGTCGCAAGACTGTCGCAACGGTGGTGCGTTCGAGGCGGGATGGCCCAGCTCGCGGGCATCGAGGTCCGGCACCGGACGACCTGCGCTACTTGCTCCGGCGGAAAGTGCAACTGCAAGCCGGCCTACCAGGCGAGCGTCTGGAGCGCTCGGGAGGGCAAGCGCCTGAGGAAGACGTTCCCGTCGCTCGCGGCCGCGCGGGCGTGGCGAGCCGAAGCGCAGACGGCGGTCCGGCGCGGAACGTTGCGCGCTCCGGTCGCAACGACGGTACGCGAAGCCGGCGAGACGCTCGTCGAGGGGATGCGCTCGGGTCGTGTCCGAACGCGCTCGGGCGACCGCTACACGCAGAGCGCGATCCGCAGCTACGACGCAGCCCTCCGCGACCGGATCTTCCCCGAGCTGGGCGGCAAGCGACTCGGCGACGTGCAGCGGCGCGACGTGCAGCGTCTCGCGGACGACCTGCTCGCCGAGGGCCGCGACCCGTCGACGATCCGCAACGCGCTGATGCCGCTGCGCGTGATCTACCGCCGCGCGGTCGAGGACGGCGACGTCGCCGTCAACCCGTGCGGCCGCGGCGAGCTGTTGGCGCTCCGCTGGGAGGACGTCGACCTGGCTGCAGGTGTGATCCGCGTCGAACGCTCCTACGACGAGAAGGGGCGGGTCCACGTCGAGCCGAAGCGTCGAGCCGGCCGCCGCACCGTCGCGATCGTGGGCGCGCTCCGTGACGTCCTCGTCGAGCACAAGGTTCGCCAGGATCGCGACGCCGGGCTTGTCTTCGGCTCGAACGCGGAGACGCCGTTCGTCCCGTCGAACCTCTGGCGCCGCGCACAGCGCGCCTGCAAGCGCGCCGGCCTGGAGCCGATCGGCCTCCACGAGGCGCGGCACACCTTCGCGGCGGTCCTCATCGCCGCCGGCGAGAACGCGAAGGCAATCCGACCTACATGGGTCACGCCTCGATCCAGACGACGTACGACCTCTACGGCAAGATGATGCCGGGCTCGGAGTCGGAGGCTGCCGCACTCGTCGACGCGTACCTCGCCCCCGGGGATACCCAGTCGCGCCTCGACCAGTTGGACACGGAAAGTTGACCTGTTCAACTCACGATGCCCCGGCGTGGGTCAAATTCCGGCGTTTGACTGCTGACCGATTGAGTTGCTTCTAAGCTCGGGACCGGCGCCCACGGCCCGTACGACAGCGGAATCAGGAAGCAGGCCAGGTCGGCTTCAGTCTCCTGCACCTCTCCCTCGTCTGCAGCCGGAGGCTGGTCGCGGAAGAGCCCGACGTACGGCGTGTAGCTAAAGATCCGATCGCGCTTGCGCCCCGTGATCTCGTCCACGATGCCGAGGGCCCCTCGAGCTGCTCGACGAACTTGTTCGCCGTGACGAAAGCGACGCCGAGCTTGTCCTTGACGAGGTTCACGTGGACGAGCGGCCTCTCGAAGAGGAGCTCCAGCAGCCGCAGGCCATTCGCACCGCCGATGCGGTCCTGAACGACTCGACGGTGCGCCTCGCGGAGGTTCAGATCGCCCGAGCGGTGACAGTCGCTTCCTCCGCCGTCTGCGCGACCCCGGTCAGGAAGAACCGCAGCCATGACTCCCAGTCGCCGGAGTTCCTGATCGCCATGAGCCGGTCGTAGTACCGCGCACGGTGACGCTTGAGGTACACGCTCAGGTACAGCAGCGGCCGGCACAGCACGCCTCGGTGAACGAGCAGGAAGGTGATCAGCAGACGGCCGACACGTCCGTTGCCGTCGAGGAACGGGTGGATCGTCTCGAACTGGGCGTGGGCCAGACCCGCGTGGACCAGCGCCGGAAGCTCCTCGTCGTGGAGGAAGCGCTCGAAGTTGTCGAGCGACTGCTTCATCTCATGGACAGGTGGCGGAACGAACGTCGCCTCTTGGAGGGTCGCGTTCTCGGGCCCGATCCAGTTCTGCGATCGCCGGAACTCTCCGGGAAGACGATGAGATCCGCGGACGCCAGTGAGCAGCTCGCGGTGAATCTCGGTGATGAGGCGAAGCGAGAGCGGCAGGTCGCTCGGCCGCGCGAGGTCGTAGTTCATCGCGTGGACATAGCGGACGACCTCGTCGACGTCCTGCGGCAAGTCGCGCCACGCCGGCCGAGGCTCGAGCTCGACTGCGAGCAGCTGCTCGGCGTGCAAGCCCGGGGCGATCCGCGACGCGCGCAAGCTCCCGCCCCGCAGCGACTCGGCGCAGCTCGCCTTCGAGCTCGCAGCCGTCCTCGCCTCCGCCAACGTCATCGCCGCGCGAGCCCGGTGAGCGCGGCAGTGCCGGCCGGCCACCATCGCTCCCGCGACGCGTCGTCGAGCGGATCCGCCTCGCCTACGCGCGCGGGCACGGCCTCGCCGACATCGCTCGCCAGCTCAACGAGGACGGCGTCCCCACTGCACACGGCGGTCGCCAACGGTGGCCGTCCACAGTCCGCGCCGTCCTCATCCGCTCTACCACTGCGTAGTCCGCCGGCGAGCGCGACAATCCGCCCGTGGCCAGAGCAAAGCCGCCGGTCAAGATCGTCGTCGATGTCCATGAGCGTCAGAGCGGAATTGCGGAAACGCTCATCGAGCTCGGCGCCGAGGTCGAGTTCGCGCCGCTCCCAGCCGGTGACTACGCGGTCGGCGTCGACACGCTCGTTGAGCGCAAGCGCGTGCTGGACCTCCACGGAGCCGTGCTCAAGGGACGGCTGTGGCCGCAGCTCGGCAAGCTGCGCGGCGCCTGCGCATTTCCATACCTGCTCGTCGAAGGGACGGACATCGACCGCGGCCCGCTCCACCACAATGCCGTCCGCGGCGTCTGCTTGGCGGTGATCGACCAGGGCATCGCGCTCCTGCGCAGCGGCTACCAGCGCGATTCGGCGCTCTGGATCCACCGCCTCGCCGTCCGCTGCCAGGAGCTCGAACCGGCCGCCGAGCGGCCCGCGTACGCGCAGCGGCCGCGGCCGAAGCCGGGCGACGAGACCGCTGAGGCGCTCCTCGCTTCCGTGCCCGGGATCTCGACCACCTCAGCGCGCGCGCTGCTCGAGCATTTCGGCAGTGTCGCGGCGATCGTCAACGCCGATCCAGCCGAGTGGCTCACCGTCACGGGCATCGGCCCTCTGCGCGCTCGCGCTCTCGAGGAAACGTTCCACCTTCGCCGGACGACGTTTGCGTCCGCCGGCGACCGCTGATCCCCGCCTGATTCCGCCAAGGAGGCCTGTGCGCACGCCCGTGCGGCTCGGCTGCTTTTCTTGCTCGTCACGCCTTGGCGACCGCGGCGAAAATGCGGCCCATGGTTGGCGCGCCGCTGCGACTGTTCAACACGCTAGGCCGAGAGCTTCAGAATTTCGTGCCGCTCGAGCCGGCGAAGGTGCGTGTCTACACGTGCGGACCGACGGTTTACGCGTATCAGCACATCGGCAACCTGCGCGCCTACGTGTTCGCGGACACGCTGCGACGCGTGCTCGAGTGGAAGGGCTACGAGGTCACTCACGTCGTCAACATCACCGACGTCGGCCACCTGACGTCAGACATGGACGAGGGCGAGGACAAGCTAGAGCTCGCGGCGCGGCGAGAGGGCCGCTCGGTCTGGGACATCGCCGCCCACTACACCGACATCTTCCTGCACGACCTCGCGGAGCTCCGCGTCCGGTCGCCCTCGGTCTGGGCGAGAGCGACCGACCACATCGAGGAGATGATCGCGTTCGCGCGCCTGCTCGAAGAGAAGGGCTACGCCTACGAGCTCGAAAGTGGGCTCTACTTCGACACGGCAAGGGTGCAGGACTACGGGAAGCTCGCCCGGCTCGATGTCGAGGGGCTCCAAGAGGGGGCGCGTGTCGTTCCCACTCCCGGCAAGCGCAATCCGACCGACTTCGCGCTCTGGCGCGCTTCCCCGCAAGACGCCCAGCGCCTCATGGAGTGGGACTCACCCTGGGGAAAGGGCGCGCCCGGTTGGCATCTCGAGTGCTCGGTGATGAGCATGAAGTACCTCGGCGAACGCTTCGACGTGCACACCGGCGGCGTCGACCACATCCCCGTCCATCACACGAACGAGATCGCACAGAGCGAGGCCTGCCTCGGCGGACCGTGGGTGCCGTACTGGCTGCACAACGAATTCATCAATCTGCGGGACGCGAAGATCTCCAAGTCGAAGGGCAACACGCTTCGTCTCTCCGATCTCGAGGAGCAGGGCGTCCACGCGCTCGCCTACCGCTACCTCCTACTCGGCTCCCACTATCGCAGCCAGACCGAGTTCACCTGGGACGGCCTCGAGGGAGCACGTATCGGCCAGAGGCGCCTGCTCGAGCGCATCCGCGAGCGCGTTCCCTTTGGCGGCCGTCCGCGCAACTACGAAGACGCAGCGGCACAGCTCGATCGAGCCGGGCGTACGTACCTCGCTCAGCTCGACCAAGCTGTCTCGGGCGACCTCAACACCGCGCAGGCGCTCGCCGTCGTAACGCAATTCTCGCGCGACCCGGACCTTGCCGACGAGGACCTCGCAGTCCTCGTCTCCGCCTCTGAGTTCTTGCTCGCGATAGGACTGCTCGACCTAACCCCGGATGATCTCGATAAGCCGGCAGCCGAACTCGCGCTCGATGCGGACGAAGTACAGCGACTCATCGACGAGCGCGAAGACGCGCGTCGGCGCGGAGACTTCGCGGCTGCAGACGGAATCCGCGACAGTCTCCATCTGCTCGGGGTGGAACTGCGTGACACACGGGAGGGGACGGTTTGGAAAGTGCGCTCCGCGACCGTCGACCTACCGGATGAGGATCAGGCGTAACGCAGCGATCACCATCCGAGCGGAGCACAGCGGAGAGCAGCGGATGTCAGCGGTTGCCAGCAGAGAAGACGACGACGCCGCACCGCCTTCCGACACAGTATTTCTCTCAGGTGTTTCTCAGCCGCACAATCGATCCTGTGTCGTGGATGAGACCGCTTCGACGCACGCTGCTCGCTTCGGCCGTGTTCGTCGCAATCGCGGTTGCCCTGGTTGCGGCCACGGCCGGCGTCGGCGCAACCAAGCCGACAACGGGCGTGGTCGTGATCGAGACCTCACTCGACTACCAGAACGCGGCTGCGGCGGGCACGGGAGTCGTGTTGAGGCAGGACGGCCGGGTTTTGACGAACAACCATGTGATCCGCGGCGCGACGCGCATCCGCGTCCTCGACCCGCGTACTCGGCGTCGCTACACGGCCCGGGTGCTCGGTTATTCCGTCACGGCCGATATCGCCGTGCTCGAGCTGCGGCAAGCCTCCGGTCTCGCGACCGCCTTGCTCGGCAGCTCGACCAGTCTGCGGCGTGGCCAGATGGTCGTCGCGGTCGGGAACGCCGGCGGAACGCGCACGCTCGTCACCACGCGCGGCACCATCACCGCGCTCGCGCGGACGATCACTGTCCAGGACGGCCAGGGGAACGCCCAGCAGCTGACCGGGCTGATCCAGACGAACGCCGATCTGCAGCCCGGGGACTCGGGCGGGCCGCTCCTCGATCGAACGGGCCGCGTGGTCGGGATCAACAGCGCGGCCTCTGCCGGCTTTGCGTTCCTGTCCAGCGGTAGAGAGGGCTATGCGATCCCGATCAACCGGGCTCTCTCGATCACCAGGCAGATCGACAGCGGGCGCGGAACCGCGGAGATCCACGTCGGGCCCACGGCGTTTCTGGGCGTCGCCGTGCACCCGTCCGGCTACTACCGCGGCGGCTACGTTCCGGGCGCCCTCGTCGACAATGTCGTCCCCGGCGGGCCGGCCGACAGGGCCGGGCTCGGCCCCGGCGACATCATCATCACCATCGAGGGGAAGAGAGTGTCCACGCCCTCCGGGGTCGCCCGGGTGATCCTGCGCAAGAAGCCGGGCGACACGATCAGGCTCACCTGGGTCGACCGCTTCGGCAACCGGTCGAGCGCGAGTGTTCGCCTCTCCAGCGGCCCACCTCAGTAAGACCTCCTAGGCAGCGCGCAGCTTCTCACCCAACGCTCAGGAAAAACTGCTTTCGTGTTGGTCGCTCTGTCGTCCATCCGCGCGACCAAGGAGGCCTCAGGTGCCCGCGTCCACCGACGACCGTTCCCCATCTCTCCCCGCAGAGACGAGAGAGCGCCTGAAGCAGGCGCTGTACGAGGTCCGGCGGGTGATCGCCGGCCAGGATGCGATGCTCGAGCGCGTCCTCGTCTGTCTGCTCGCTCAGGGCCACCTGCTGATCGAGGGTGTGCCGGGGCTGGCGAAGACGCTGACGATCAAGACAACCGCCGCCGTCCTCGGCGGCACGTTCAAGCGCATCCAGTTCACGCCTGACCTCGTACCTTCCGACCTCGTCGGCACCCGCATCTACCGGGCGAACGAGGGCGAGTTCGAGACCGAGTTCGGCCCCGTGTTCTGCAACTTCCTACTCGCGGACGAGATCAACCGCGCCCCGGCGAAGGTCCAGTCGGCGCTGCTCGAGGTGATGCAGGAGCGGCAGGTGACGATCGGTCACGAGACGACGCCGGTTCCCGACCCCTTCCTGGTGATGGCGACGCAAAACCCGATCGAGTCGGAAGGGACGTATCAGCTTCCCGAGGCGCAGGTCGACCGGTTCATGCTGAAGATCCTGATCGGGTATCCGACGCGCGACGAGGAGCTCACGATCGTGCAGCGCCAGCTCGACTACGCGCCTGAGCTGCGGGAGATGCTCACGCTGGACCAGCTCCGTCAGCTCCAGCGCGACGTGCACAGCGTCTATGCCGACCCCGCACTGATCGGCTACGCGGTCAGCCTCGCCGACGCCACTCGGAACCCGGCGGCGTACGGGCTCGACGAACTCTCCTCGTACATCGCCTACGGCGCGAGCCCGCGCGGCCCGATCAGCTTGATCGTCGCCGCCCGGGCGCTGGCGCTGATCCACGGTCGGGATTTCGTCACCGTCGACGACGTGCTCGCGCTCGCCGGCGACGCTCTCCGTCACCGGCTCGTCCTGTCCTACCAGGCGCTGGCGGAGGAGGTGACTCCGGACTCGATTCTCGACCGCGTCCGATCGGCCGTGCCTGTGCCGCAGCTCGATCTACCGGAGACGAGCGCGGCGTGAGCGCCCTGCACGCAGCGGAAGCGGTTCGGTCGCCTGCCCGGCCTGGACCGGGGTCGATTCCGGACAGTTTCCTGCGAGCGCTCGACGTCACGATCGGGCGCCGCGTCCAGGGCCTGCTCGCCGGCGACTACCGCTCGTCGACGTTCGGGCCGGGCACCGAGCTCGCGATGATCCGGCAGTACGTGCCGGGCGACGACGTCCGGCTGATCGACTGGGCCGTCACCGCCCGCACGGGCCAGCCGCACGTGCGGGTTCAGCTGGCCGAGCGGGTGCTCGTCACCTGGCTCGTCCTCGACACGTCGCCGTCGATGCTCTTCGGCACCGCCGACCGCCGAAAGGCCGACCTCGCGGAGGGGGTGGCGATCGCAGTCGGCCACCTGTCGACGCGGCGCGGCAACCGGCTCGGCGTGCTCACGTTCGGTGACGGCGCCGAGCGGTGGCTGCCCGTGCGCCAGGGCAGAATCGGCCTACTCGGTCTGCTGGCCACACTGCGGGAGGAGCCGGTTCAGGCGCCCGGACGGATCGGCGCGACCTCGCTCGGCGAGGCGGCGCGACGCGCGGCCGCGCTGGCCCGGCAGCGCTCGTTCGTCGTCGTCGTTTCCGACTTCCGCGGCCCGCGCGACTGGCACAAGCCGATGCTCCAGCTCGCTGCCCGCCACGAGGTGGTCGCCGTCGAGATCCGCGACCCGCGCGAGCAGCAGCTCGTCAACGCCGGCGAGCTCTGGCTGATCGACGCTGAGACGGGTCGTCACGTGCGCGTCGACACGCGCAGCGAGCGGCTTCGAGCCCACTTCGCCGCGGCAGCCGAGACCGAGCGCCGTGAGCTCGCTGTGGCGCTCTCGTCGGTCGGTGTGCGCCATACCGTGCTCACCACCTCGGGTGACTGGCTGCGCAGCCTGGCTGCCTTCCTGAAGAGGGGCCGATGACGTTCGGGTCGCCCTGGACGCTGCTGTGGCTGTTCGCGATCCCGGCGCTGGTGGCCGCATACGTCGCCCGCGACCGCAGGCGGACCCGCTTTGCGGGGCGCTGGACGACGCCGGCCCTGCTTCCCAACCTGGTCGACCGTGCTCCGGGCCGAAAGCGGCACCTGCCGGTCGCGATCCTGGTCGTTGCGCTCGCTGCGCTGATCGTCGGCGTCGCAAGGCCCCATGCGATCGTCAGCGTCCCGCGCGAAGAGGCCACGGTTCTGCTCGCGATGGACACGTCCCGCTCGATGGGCGCCACGGACATCACGCCGACCCGGCTGGTGGCCGCCCAGGCTGCCGCGAGCCACTTCGTCGACCTCGTACCGAGCCGCTTCCGCATCGGGGTCGTCTCCTTCTCGAGCAGGGCACAGCTCGCGCTTGCCCCGACCGAAGATCGTAAGCTCGTCCAGCAGGCGTTGGCGACGCTCCGCCCCAAGGAGGGGACGGCGATCGGCGACGCAGTGCTGCTGGCTGCCCGGCTCGGGCTCCGCCAGCGGGCAAAGGACGGCAGCACCCCACCGACCTCGGTGCTGCTCATCTCCGACGGTGCGCCTGACGGCGGCCGCACAGCTCCCACAGCGGCGGCCCGGCAGGCCCGCCGGCTGAAGGTGCCCGTCTACACGATCTCGCTGGGGACGCCGGGCGGCACGGTCGAGCATCGCCTCCCGGGCGGCTACGTCGAGACCATCCGCGTTCCGCCGAGCCCGCAGACGTTGCAGATGATCGCGCGGACGACCGGCGGACGATTCTTCACCGCCGCAACCGACGAGGAGCTGAAGTCGGTGTACGAAGGCCTCGGCTCCAGGCTCGGCCATAGAAAGAAGTCGCGTGAGATCACCGACCTCTTCGCGGCCGGTGCAGCCGTGCTCCTGATCGCCGGCGCCGGGCTGTCGGCGTACTGGTTCAGGAGAGTGGCGTGAACGTCCGACGGCTCGTGCTGACCGGTGGGCTCGCGGCGACGGCGCTGACGGTTGCTGCGCCCGCGCGCGCGACGAACGAATGCCGGGGGCTGAACCCCTGCGTCGCGGTTGCCGGTCCGTGGGTGGTCGTGCCCACGGCGCCGGCAGTTCCGCGTCCCGAGGCGAAGTACCAGCTCTCCTGCCCGCGCGGATTCGCGGTCGGCGGCACGGACGCCGAGCTCGCCGACAAGGCGATCGAGCTCGCGTTTCTCGGAGCCTCCGGCAGTCCCGTCTCTCCGGGCGTGACAACCTCGCGGACGATCGTGTTCGTCGCGACCTACACCGGCACCTCGGCTCGGCCCCCCACCTTCCGTCCGCACATCGGCTGCATTCCCGCCAGCGGCGGCGGTCGGCGCACGCCGACCGGCATCGATGCGGTCACCCCTCCGGGGACGCCGACGATGCGCCGCGTGGTCACCGCGAGGGTCATCGGCACGAAGCGAATCGTCGCCTCCTGCCGGGCGAACGAGCGGTTGGTCGACTGGTACGCAAGCCGAGCCTTCGCCACTTCCGCCCCGCCGCCGCCGGCGCTCGTCGCCAGCCTGTCCGTGAACGCCAGCGTTGAAGGGAAGGCGGCGATCGCATTCGCGCGCGCCCGGCGAGGACGGGCGATCGTCCAGCTTGGCGCTGTCTGCGCAGGTGGGAGATGAGCTTCGGGCACCCCCTCCTTCTGCTGACCCTGCTGGCGCTGCCGCTGCTGGCGGCGGCCTACCTCTTCCTGGAGCGGCGCCCGCCCCGCTACGCGATGACCTTCCCGAACGTGGACCTGCTGATCGCCGTTTCTCGCGGGCGGGCGATCCGCCGGTATGTGCCTCCGGCTCTGGCGCTGCTCGCAGTCTCCGCGCTCTGTATCGCGCTCGCCCGGCCGCACCGGAGCACACTCGTTCCGTCCGATCAGGCGACCGTCGTCCTCGTTCTCGACGTATCCGGCTCGATGCAGGCCAGGGACGTGAAGCCGACTCGGCTCGGTGCCGCCCAGGCGGCCGTGCGCAGGTTCCTCGACCGCGTCCCGCGCCAGGTCAAGGTGGCGCTGATCGCCTTCGCCGGCGATCCGCAGGTCGCCGCCCCGCCGACGACCGACCGCAGGCTCGTCCGCGAGGCGCTCGACACGTTGGACTTCTTCTCCGGGTTCGGGGGCACGGCGATCGGAGACGCGCTGGCGGCCGCGGTCGAGCTCGTCAAGCCGCCGCCTCCGCAGGGCGCCCAGACGATCGCCTACACCACTGTTGCCGCACGGCCGAAGAGCCCGGTGTCGATTCTCTTCCTCTCGGACGGTCATCAAACGCGCGGACTCCTCCAACCGCTCGAAGGCGCCCAGCGGGCGCGCCAGGCCGGGATCCCCGTCTTCACGATCGCCCTCGGCACGCCGAACGGCATGCTCGACCGCGGTTTCGGGGGCGGTGGCGTTCCAGGCGGCGGAGGCGTCTTCCCCGGCGGCGGAGGCTTCGGCGGCGGCGGTTTCGGACGCCGGATCCCCGTGCCGCCCGACCCGGTCACGCTGCGGCAGATCGCACAGACGACCGGCGGGAAGTTCTTCGAAGCCCGCTCGGCGAAGGCGCTCTCCGCTGCCTACGAGAACCTCGGCTCGATTGTCGCTCGCGAGCCCGGGAAGACGGAGGTGACGTACTGGTTGCTCGCCCTGGCGGCGATCCTGCTCGTCGCCGCCGCCGTGTTCTCGGCACTCGTCGCGCCGCGCCTACCCTGACGCGGAGGCGCCGATCACGCACGAGTCCCCTCGAGGCCGCGCGGGGTAACGGCGTTCCGTCAGTTCTGAGAAGGTGCCGCGGTCACCTTCAGGCGCACGCGCGCGCGATGCGCGCGCTACGGCGCGTGTGGCTGCGGGTTGAGAGCCATGATCCTACGAGGATGAGCGGAAGCCCGGCGGCCGCGCCGACCCCGGGATGCTCGCCGAGAATCGCGATACCGAGTGCAACTGCGATCACGGGGTTGATGTAGGTGATCACGAGCGCCCGGCTGGCTCCCGCTTCGGCGATCAGGATGCCGTAGAGGACGAGCGCCGCCGCCGTGCAGAACAAGCCGAGGCCCAGCAGCGAGAGGCTCGCCGCAGGTGAGGGCGCAGCGGCCGGCCGGTCGATCGCAACAGCCGGAGTGAGCAGGAGAGCCGCGATCGCGAGGCTTGCGCCCATCGAAGCGCGCGGGTCCAGGTCGGCGAGATGGCGCTTGAACACCATCGGCCCGACGGCGTAGCAGAAGGCGGCGCCGAGGATCGCGGTCGCGCCGAGCAACTCTCCGACGCTCCCGGCCACGTCGATGCCGACCAAGGCGACGACACCCGCGAGCCCGATCAACAGGCCGGTCAGCCTCGAACCTCCAGCCCGCTCGCTCGGATCGAAGCGCAGCGCCAGGAACACGACGAACAGCGGCGCTGCGGCGATGACGATCGCGGCGAGCGATGAGGACACATGCTGCTCGCCGACGGCGATCAGCGTGAATGGAACGGTAATTTCTGCCGCGGCGACAACCACGAGCCACCGGGCCCGGCCGCGCAACGTATTCAACACGCCAGCCCGCCACGCGAGCCCAAGCAGCACGGCCGCGCCGATCACCACACGCACCCAGGTGACGAATGCGGGCGGAAGTCCATCCTCGACCGCGACCTTGATCAACAGATACGGCGTGCCCCACAGCGTCGAGACGCCCACGAACGCGGCCCACGCCCGCCCGCTCACGTCCGGCTCCAAGCGACGAACCCCCTGAGTAGCGCTGTGCCCATGCAGCCACCCTAATCGACAACCGGCCCGAAGATAAGATCCAATTTGGTGTCCGTTCAGTGGACCGGTTTGGGTCCGGAGCTGCTGCTTCGGCTCGACCGACAGCGCGCGGAACCCCTCCATGCGCAGCTCGAGCGGGAGCTACGCGAGGCGATCCGGACCGGCCGCCTCCGCGCCGGCGAACGCCTTCCCTCCTCCCGAGCCTTGGCAGCCGAGCTCGGCCTCTCGCGCGGGCTCGTGATCGACGCCTACCGGCAGCTCCAGGCCGAGGGGTACCTGACGACGCACACGGGCTCCGCCACCCGTGTCGCCGCGGGCGCACAGGCGCCGCCGCCCAGGCAGGCGGCGGCGACTGGGCCGCCGCCGCGGCTGGCGGTCGACTTCATCCCCAACCTGCCCGACCTGACCAGCTTCCCGAGGCGCGATTGGGCGTGGGCCCTGCGGGAGAGCTGCAGGCGTGCCTCGGCGGCCGATTTCGGCTATGGGGATCCGCAGGGAAGCGCAGCACTGAGAGAGGTGCTCGCCGCCTATCTCCGCCGTGTTCGGGCCGCTGCGGCCGATCCCGCCCAGATCGTCATGTGCGCCGGCTTCGCGCAGGGGCTGAACCTGGTCCTGCGCGCGCTTGCCCGGCGCGGCGTGCGCCAGGTCGCCGTCGAGGATCCGGGCGATCTGTACAACAGCCAGGTCCCGCAGCGAACCGGCGTAGAGGTGGTCCCCGTTCCGGTCGACGAAAAGGGCATCGTTGTCGAGGCACTTGCCGCCACGGGTGCCCGCGCGGTCGTCGTCACGGCTGCCCATCAGTCGCCCACGGGCGTCGTTCTCGCTCCAGAGCGGCGGCACGCCTTGCTGGCGTGGGCGCGCGAGCGTGACGCGACGATCATCGAGGACGACTACGACGCGGAGTTCCGCTACGATCGCGAGCCCGTCGGCACGCTGCAGGGGCTCTCTCCCGAGCGCGTTGCCACCCTAGGCACCGTGAGCAAGGCACTCGCTCCCGCACTCCGACTCGGCTGGATCGTCTGTCCACCGGCGCTGGTGGATTCGATCGCTCGGGAAAAGCACCTCGCCGACCGCGGCTCACCCAAGATCGAGCAGCTCGCGCTCGCGGTCCTGATCGAGTCCGGCCGCTACGACCGTCATCTCCGCCGCATGCGGGCGGTCTATTCCGCCCGGCGCGATACCCTGGTCCGTGCGCTCGCGAGTTCTGCTCCCGGGCTCGAGCTGCGCGGGCTCGCCGCTGGGTTCCACGCGGTCGCCCCCTTGCCCGAGCACCTCGACGAGGCTGCAACCGTGAGTGCTGCGCGCACACGCTCGATCGGCCTGTACGGCATGAGCGGCTTCCGCTCGAGCGGAGCGACGCGCCCGCCGGAGCTCGTGCTGGGCTTCGGCAACCTGAGCGAGGAATCGATCGAGCACGGCATCGCGGCGATCGCCGACCTGCTCCGCGGCGAGCGCCGGGCCTAGCCGCGCTCGAGCGCGAGCCGCACTGCGAACGTCGCGAGAAACGCCGCAGTCGCTCTCTCGCTGATGACACGGGGGCAAGCGTGGTCGTGCTCGCCACGCTCTCCCGCCGGCTGCGCTCATTCCTCCGAACGGTCCTGTCGGACGGAGTAGCGCAGGACTGTCGTATCGCCCTCGGTTCGTGACGAGATCGGCTGGAGCCTCACCGGAGCGACGCCCGGCCGCTCGAATAGGCGGACCCCATCGCCGAGGAGCACCGGGGCCACATGCACGATGATCTCGTCGAGAAGCCCGGCTTCGAGACATTGCCGGGCGACGTTCGCGCCCAGAACGACGACGTCGGCGCCCTCGGCTGCCTCTTTAGCGATCGTCACTGCGTCTTCGATCTCGCCGTCGAGGAACCGACCGGTGATGCCCTTCACGATCGGCGGCTCAGCGGGCGGATCGTGCCGCAGCACAAAAAACGGCCCGCGAAATGCGCCGCTGTAGAACCCTGGTTGCAACCGGTCTTCGACGTCCTGCGTCCTCCGGCCGACAAGCAATGCTCCCGTCGATCGAACGACCTCGCTGACCGTCTCGTGCCCGCCGTCATCGACGTCAAAGACCCATTGCATGTCGTCGTTTGTTCCCGCGGTGAAGCCGTCCAGGCTCATCATCGTGTGCCAAAGCAACTTGCTCATCGTCAAGCACCTTCTTCTTGATGGTTTATGTCCTTGTGCCTGACCGTCGTGGACGGTGCAGGGCGGAGCGTTCGTCCGGGATCATGCAGCCTCCTCGACCTGGGGCGCGGGCGCGGGCAGGTCGAGGAGCTCACAGAGTGACTGGTCGAGCGCGTCGGTGGCAGCCGGTGGAACGATGCCCGCGGCGCCCGCGTGTACGAGCTTCGGCCGTAGGCTGCCGAGGTACCAGGTTCGGAGCTCGGCGAGGGCATCGTGCTGGCTCGGTTGGCGCAGCTTGGTCGTCATCGCAACCTCCAGTTCGACCGACATCTCCGAGAGGGTTGCTGCCAGCCTCCAGCCGGGCAGTACGGCGCTCAGGTTTTCACGGGTGCGGTTACCCGAACTTCGGGCTCCCGGGCTCAGAATTCGCCCGCCGGCGGAATGTTCTGGTTGAGCCGGAACAGGTTGCCCGGGTCGTAACGGCGCTTGATCGCCGTCAGCCGGTCCCAGGTTGGCTCCGGGTAGGCGGCTCGGACGCCTTCCTCCCCTTCGTCGGCCAGGAAGTTGACGTACACGCCGTGATCCGACTGGCGCAGCTCGCCGGCGACGTCGCCGACCCAGGCCTCGTGGACGGGAGCCTCGTCGAGATCCGTGAAGACCGCGGTCACGTTGACCGTGATCCGGCTCGTCCGGTGCGCGAACGCGGTCGCTTCGACCGGTACCCGCGCCATTTCGCCGCCGAGGACCCGGAGCTGTACGACCGGCATCTCTGCGCCCGACTCCGAAAGACGATCGAGGATCGACGCGGCCACGCGGTGATCGACGGTGTCGAGGAACAGCGAGCGCGTCACCGCAAGGGGACGGAAGTCGCCGTCCTCCTGTGGATAGACCTCCGCGTACTGCATGGGCCGGAGCAGGTCGACGATCGGCCGTGCGAGGGAACGGAACGGCGCCAGCGCTTGCTTGCCGGCCTCGCGTGGGCCGGCGTGAACAAGCATCGCCATCACGACGAGCTTGCCGTGGTGCTCCGGCGGGACGAACGGCATCGGCGGCGCAGGCAACACGTTTGCGACCGTCGAGAGCTCGTCGGGCGCCGATTCGGCCGCGTCGACGAACGAGGCGATGATCTCGGGGGTCGCAGGCAGGACGAGCATCCCACCGGTGACGGTGTCGACTGGGTGCAGCCGGTAGTGGAAGCGGGTGGCTACTCCGAAGTTCCCGCCACCCCCGCGGATCGCCCAGAAGAGGTCCGGGTGAAGCTGTGCGTCGACCCGCACCAGCCGGCCGTCGGCGGTGGCGATTTCCGCGGCGAGGAGGCTGTCGATCGCGAGGCCGTGCTTGCGCACGAGGTAGCCGATGCCGCCGCCCAGCGTCAGGCCGCCAATCCCGACCGAGCCGGTGTCGCCGAAGCCGATCCCGAGGCCGTGGTCTCCGGCTGCGGCCGTAACCTCGCCCGCCGTCAAGCCGGTCTGCGCCCAGGCGGTGCGCTCGTGCGGGTCGATCTCGAGCGCCTTCATGACCGAGAGGTCGAGCAAGATCCCTCCGTCAGTGACGCCGTGACCGGCCGGGCTGTGGCCGCCGCTGCGGATCGCGAGCTCGAGGCCGCTATCGCGCGCGAGCGAGACGACGTAGGCGACCTCCCCCGCATGGACCGGACGGACGATTACCGCCGGCCGGCGGTCGATTGACCGGAAGAAGACCCCGCGGGCCTGGTCGTACGCGGCATCGCCGGGGCCGATCACCTCCGCGGCAAGGTCGGCGCGGAGTCTCGGGATCGAAAGGTGGGAAGACGCAGTCGTCGTCACGAGAGTTCCTCCACGGTCGGTCGGTGTCCGCTGTCGAGCACCTATCGAGCGTGACTGCCGCGAGGCCTCGGCGCGGTACGGCGCTCAGGTTTTCTCGGGTGCGGTTACCCGAACTCCGGCTACGAGCCGAGGAAGCGCAGCACGGCGAGGACGCGACGGTGATCCTCGGGCGCGGCAGGGAGGCGAAGCTTGGTGAAGATGTTGGTGACGTGCTTCTCGACTGCCCGCGGCGAGATGAAGAGCCTCTGCCCGATCGCGTGGTTGCTGCGTCCTTCCGCCATCAGCTCGAGGACTTCGCGCTCCCGGGATGAAAGCTGCTCGATCGGGTCGTCGTTGCGATTGCGGCCGACGAGCTCGGCGACGACGAGCGGGTCGAGGGCGGAGCCGCCCTCGGCGACGCGCCGGACGGCCTCCGTGAACTCCTCCACGTCAGCGACGCGGTCCTTGAGCAGGTAGCCAAGGGCCTCGGCGCTTTCACCGAGGAGCTCGACAGCGTAGGTGTGCGCGACATGCTGGGACAGGACGAGCACACCTGTCTGCGGGTGCCTGGCCCGGATCTCCCGCGCCGCACGGATCCCCTCGTCGGTCTGGGTCGGCGGCATGCGAATGTCGACGATCGCGACATCCGGGTGGTAGCTGCGCACCTTGAGCAGCAGTTCGTCGGCGTCTCTCGCCTGACCGACGACCTCGATCCCGGCCTCCTCGAGCAGGCGGACGAGCCCTTCCCGCAACAGCGTCGAGTCCTCGGCGATCACTGTGCGCAGGGCGTGTTCGTGCTCGCGCACGTTGCGGAGCGCCGGAAAGTCGGCCAGAAGGTCGTCGGCGACGAGCTGGAAGATGTGCTCGGGCCGGCGCAGCCCCTTGAAGTCGAAATCGCCGAGGTCCCTCGCGGCCACGCCGATCAGCTTCGACGCCTCTTCCGAGACGAGGACCTGGCCGCCGTGTGCTGCCTGGCAGATCCGCGAGGCGCGATGGACGTCGATGCCGACGTAGCCGTCTTCGCCGGTCTCGGCCTCGCCGGTATGGATTCCGATCCGGACGCGCACGCGCTCCTCGGGGGGCCAAGGATAGGTCGCGAACGCCCGCTGGACGGCGAGCGCCGCCGTGCCGGCCGCCACGGGGCTCTCGAACACGCAGAAGAGCTCGTCGCCGCGGCTGTCGACCTCTCGGCCGCCGGCCTCGGCAACCTCGTGGCGCTGGAGCTCGCGGGCGGCGGCGAGGACGCTCTGATACCCGTCGCCGAGCCGGGCCAGCAGCCCCGTCGAGTCCTCGATATCGGTGAAGAAGAAGGTGAGGATCATCGCAGTGGAAGCTCCGCGCGCACGAGGGTCCCACGGCCGGCGACGCTTTCGACCTCGAGGCTGCCGTCGAGGGTCTCCACGCGGTCGCGGAGACCGCACAGGCCCGATCCGCCGTCGAGGTGGGCGCCGCCGTTGCCGTCGTCCTCGACCTCGACGAGCGCGGATCCGTTCGCCCGGACGACGCGTACCGTGGCCGCCTCGGCGTGTGCGTGCTTGACGACGTTCGCGAGCGCCTCGGACACGACGTAGTACGCAGCGGCCTCGACGGGCTCGGGGAGCCGTTCCGCTAGGTGCAGGTCGAGCGCGACCGGCAGCGGCGTCCTGGCCGCCAGCACCTCGAGCGCCGCCTGAAGGCCGCGCTCGGTGAGCAGCGGCGGGTGGATCCCCTGGGCGAGCTCGCGCAGCTCGGTCAGCACCTCGGCCAACTCGTCGGCAGCGACTCCGATGTGCTGCTCGGCCTCCTCGGGGGCGTTACGGATCTTCCCCTGCACGAGTCGCAGTCCGACGGACAGCGCAACGAGCCGTTGCTGAGCCCCGTCGTGAAGGTTCCGCTCGAGCCGGCGCCGTTCCGCGTCGCTCGCCTCGACGATCCGCAGCCGCGAAGCGGCGAGCTCGTCCCGGGCGTGCGCGCTCGCGACGGCGAGTGCAACGAGTTCCGCGAACGCTCCCAGGCGATGCTCCGTCTCCAGCGGCAGGACTTCTCCCGCGCGCAGAGCCGCGATCAGGGCGCCCCACGTGACGCCGCCGACGCTGATCGGCACCGCGAGGCTCGATGTGAAGCCGAGCGAGCGCAGCCGGGCGGCGACCTCACCCGGAAGGTCCTCGTAGTCGACCCGCGCGGGGGCTCCCGTTTGCAGCACCACCTGGGCCGCCCCGCCAGAGAGCCGGATGACACTGCCGACCTCGAGGGTGCCGACCGGCTCCCCGAACTTTCCGACGATCGTCGCCGTCTCGGCGTCCTCGAAGCGGTCGAGCACAGCCGACCGAAGCCCGAGCAGACGGCCGGCCTCCTCGGTCACGGCCTGGAAGACTCGCTCCGGCCGCACGTCTCCGGCGACCAGGGTCGCGACCCGGCGCAGCGCCGCCTGCTCCTCGACCAGCTGGCGCAGCTCTGCTTCCGCGCGCCGTTGTTCCGTGAAGTCGCGAACGATCGACACCACCTCGCCCTCGCCGCTGGGTACCATTCGCGACTCTTTCCAGCGCGGAACGCCGGCGATCTCCAGCTCGTACTCGACCGTAGTCATGACGCCGCTGTCGAGCGCCCGCTCGAGGCACGCGAGCACCACGTCCGCGACGTCGGACGGCAGAACGTCACGAACGTTGCGGCCGATCAACTCCTCGGCCGGTCGCACCAGGCCCGACGGATCGTCGGCGTGAACGTCGAGATAGGTGCCGTCGCGGCTGACCCGAAACATCAGGTCCGGGATCGCGTCGAGCAGAGCCCGGTTGCGTGCCTCCACCCGCTGGACGGTCTCCAGTGCACGTTCGTTCGCGAGCGCGAACCAGCTATGGGGTGCTGCAGGCACGCAACCCGATCCTTCTCTGTCTGGACGCCAGGGTCTGCCCGCTCACTCGAGCAACCTCTCGAGCGCCGCGCCGGAGAGGTCGCCCTTGAAGACGAAGCCGCGTGCCCCGCTCGTCTCGATCAGCGGCCCGTAGGCGCCGCGGTCACGGCTGGAGACCAGGACGATCTGGAGCTCAGGGTCGTGGGCGAGCAGCCGCGAGGTGACCTCGAAGCCGTCGATGTCGGGCAGCTGGATGTCGAGCACGATCAGGTCGACCGCGAGCTCGGCGGCACGGGCGATTGCGGTTGCCCCGTCCTCTGCCTCTCCGACGACGTCGAACCCCTCCGCTTTGAGCAGCTCCCGGGCACAACGGCGGAAGCTCGCATGGTCGTCGACAATCAGGACCCGGGGCGATCTCCGCTGCTCCAACGGGTCTCCGTGCTCCACCGTCATCGGCTCGAACTCCGTGCCTGAAGGTTACTTACTCGTGCTCGAGGGCCGGAAGCGCCTCCTGCGGTCGCTCGTGTTCACGGTCCGTCCGTTCCCGCCGCTCCGGCTCCTGCTCGTAGCGTGGCAGCCACTCGAGCCAGCGCGGCAGGTACCAGTTCCACTCGCCCAGGAGCTTCATCACGGATGGGAGCAGCACCGCGCGGACGATGGTGGCGTCGATCAGGATCGCCGCCGCGAGCCCGAAGCCCATCTGCTTGATGTCGAGCGTTCGGAGCGTGACGAAGATCGCGAAGACCGCGACCATCACGACCGCGGCGCTCGTCACCGTCCCCGCCGTGCGCTTGATCCCCGTCGCGACTGCCTGCTCGGTCGGCATCCCGTCGTCCACTAGCTCCTTGACGCGGCTGAGGATGAAGACGTGGTAGTCCATCGACAGCCCGAACAGGATCACGAACATGAACAGGGGCAGCCACGAGGTGATCGCCCCGTTGGACTGGAAGCCGAGGATCCCCTCCGCCCAGCTGTGCTGGAAGACGAGCACGAGCAGGCCGTAGGCGGCGGCGACCGAGAGCACGTTCAGCAAGACCGCCTTGAGCGGGATGACGATCGACCGGAACGTCACGAGCAGCAGCAGGAAGCAGAGCGCGAGCACGAACGCGAAGACGAGCGGGGCGTGACTCTTCATCTGCTCGTTGAAGTCGTGCGTGCCTGCGGTCTCGCCGGTCACAGCCGCCTCGACTCCGGGCACCGTCCCGACTGTCAAGGGGATCAGCCGCTCACGCAGCGTGTTGAGCGCCTTGACGGACGCCCCGTTGCTGCCGTCCCCCTGCAGCGGGATCGAGACCGTCTCGACCGTGCGGCCGGGATTGATCTCGGTGGATATCGGCTCGAACATCTGGCCGCTCGCGAGCGCCCGCCGCTTCAGCTCGCCGATCGCCTGCTGCACCCGCGGCTCGGCCACGTCGCCGGCGGAGACGACGACCTTGGCCGGTGTCTGGGCGCCGGGGAAGGAGCCCTGGATCGCTTCGTAGGTCCGGACGATCGGCAGCGACTTCGGCAGATCGGTGAAGCTCGGCAGCTGCGTGTGCAGTGTCAGCGTCGGTAGCGCCAGCGCGAGCAGCGCACCGCCCGACAGGGCCGCCGCGAGCCCCGGCCGGCGCATCACCCGGTCGAGGACGAACCCCCACAACCGCGACTCCCCTCCGTCGCGGCGCGTGAGCAACGGGATGCGCCCCTTGTCGACTCGATGGCCGAGTTTCGCGAGCAGTGCGGGCAGGATCGACAGTGAGCCGATCAGCGCGACCGCGACCATCAGCATCGCGCCGACTGCGATCGAGGTGAAGATTGCGTTGCCGGTGAACAGCATCCCTGCCATCGCGATCAAGACCGTCAAGCCCGACACGAAGACGGCTTGACCCGAAGTTCGGGCGGTCTTCAGCAGCGCGTCCCGCGAGGACAGCCCGCGCGCGCGTTCCTCGCGCTCGCGTCGCAGGTAGAAGAGCGAGTAGTCGACCCCGACGGCCATCCCGATCAGCAGGATCACGGACTGCGTCGGATCGCCGGCTGCGACGACATGGCTGGCGAGCGAGGACAGACCGAGGGTGGCCAGCACGCCCGAGAACGCGAGCAGCACCGGTAGCCCGGCCGCGACCAGCGCGCCGAAGGCGACCAGCAGGATCACCAGGGTCACGGGCAGCGAGGAGTACTCGGCCCGCTGGAAGTCCTTGTTGAGCGTTTCATTCAGCTCGTGGTTGGCGCTCGCAAAGCCGAACTCGGCCACGGTGAACTCGGGGTGCCGCGCCTGGACGCGGTCGACTGCGTCGAGGAAGGGCTGGACCTTGTCGTCCGCCTTCTCCTGGTCGCCCTTGATCTCGAACTGGACGAGCGCGGCGTGCCCGTCCTTCGAGACCTGACCGTCGTTCCGGGCGTCGAACGGCGAGCGCACTCTCTGCGCCTGAGGCGAGGCCTTCACGGTGCTCAGGACGTCCGCCACTGCCGCGCGGAACGCGGGATCCGAAACCGTCCGCGTCCGGGATCGCACCAGAACGCTCTCCGCGGCCTGACTCTCGAAGCCTGCACGGCGGAGCATCTGCTCGGCAGTCTTCGTCTCTCCGGCAGCCGTGTCCGAATCCCTCAACATCTTGGTGCCGGCGACCGCACCCAGTGCGACCGCGATGACGCAGAAGCCGACCCACGCCGAGACGGCCGTCTTCCAGTGGTCGGCGCTCCAGCGGCCCGCGCGCGCAGCGAGATTGAACCTCATCACGCCTCCTGAACGTCTCGACTAGCGATCAACGAAAGCTGGCGGCTCTCCCTGGCTCCGGCAAGGGGGACAGCACGACATCCGGGGGTACGGCAATCCGTACCCCCGACCGCTCAGCCCATTGCCGCTTCAGGAAGTCGAGAGCGCGGGTTCAGACCTGGAACATCGGCGCGACCGTTTGCACGAGGAGTCGGAGTTGTTCGTCTGGGTCCGGGCCGATCGGGGCGAAGGCGATCGAGTCGACGCCCGTCGCGGCGATGGCTGTCAGTGAGGCGAGGACCTGTTCGGGCGTGCCGGTGGCGGTGAGCTGGTCGAGGAGGTCGGCGGGGATCCGAGGTGCGATCGCCGCGGGGTCGCCGATTTCCCGAAGCTGACCAATGTCCGAGTCGCGTTCGAGTGGGGCGAGCTGCGCGGCGACGCTCTCGTCGAGCACGGCTTGCGCGATGACCCGTCGTGCGTGGTCACGGTTGGAGTCGATGCGGCCTTTGACGAACACGGTCACGCGGTGGGGACCCGTGCGTCCGGCTGCGGCGCGGCCTTCGTCGATGCGGCGCCGGGCCCAGCGGATGTAGGCGGGCGCGGCCGGCTCTGCGAGGATGGTGCCGTCCGCGCTCCGGCCGGCGGCGCGGAGGCCGAACGGCCGGCGTACTCCCAGCACGACCGGCGGCGCGACCGGGGGTGCCTGTTCGAGGCGGACGTCTTTGAGGTTGACGTAGTCGCCGTTGGTGGTGACGCGCTCTCCGGCCAGCAGCCTCCGGATGGCAATCGTGGTCTCCTCGAGCGCGCGCACGGGTTTGGCAGGCAGAGCGCCGATCTGATCCATCCAGACGGGCGAGCCGTGTCCGAGCCCGGCGATGAATCGCTTTGGATGAAGGCGAGCGAGGGTCGCGATCTCCATCGCGGCGGCGACCGGGTTTCGGAAGACCGCGGGCATGACGCCGAGGCCGACGGTCAGCCGTCGTGTCGCTGCGAGTGCGGTCGCGGTCGTGGCGATTCCGCCGGCAAGGAAGCAGTCCTCCCAGAGCCAGAGCTCGTCGAGACCGGCCGACTCGGTAGCTGCTGCGAACGCGGCCAGTGCTTCGGGCGGTCGGTCCGCCGTGAAGATGATCCCGAGCCTCGTCACGCGACCCCGCCGGTCAGGATGCTGCCTCGCTCACGTGCATTTCGGTCGCATTTTCCGGCTGGCGGCTCGTAGATGAGAACGTAGATGCCGTCGCCGACGTTCCTCGCCTCGACAACTGGCCTGGCGCGCACCTACGCGGCAAGCCGAAAGAGAAGCTCCATGCGCCCGACGAAGTCATCGACCGAGTTGACCGAGGGATCGAGGGTGACGTCCATGATCAGCTCCGACGCGCCGATGTCACGTGTCGCCGCGATGTCGGCTGCGAGTTGCTCGGCGGAGCCCGTGAAGTCGAAGCGATCGTCCTCGAGTGGTCGGTCGGAGAGCGCGACGTTCGAGCGTACGATCAGCTCGAGCGCCGCGGCGTCCCGGCCTTCATCCTGCGCCATCGACTTGATTGCCTCGAACATCCCTGGGATGTTCGCGAGGGGAATAGCAGTCGGATGCCAGCCGTCCGCCAGGCGCGCCGCCCGCGCCATCGTCGTCTGTGTGAGTGCCGCCATGTAGATCGGCGGGTGCGGCTGCTGCACGGGCTTCAGGCCGATCGAGGAGGCTGGAATCGTGTAGAAGTCCCCGCCGAACTCGACCGGCTCGGCCGTCCAGATCGTCTTCAGGGCTCGAAGCGCCTCCTCGAACCGAGGGCCGCGGTGCTCCCAGGGGACGCCCGCCGCGTCGTACTCGTCCTTCGACCAGCCCTGCCCGAGCCCGACGGCCAGGCGGCCGTTCGAGAGGACGTCCAGCGTCGTCAGCTGACGTGCGAGCAGAACGGGGCTGTACCACGGAAGGTTGAGAGCGCTCGTCCCCAGGCGAACCCGGCTCGTCTGGGCGGCGACAAACGCGAGCGAACCGCACGGATCGAGGACGTGCTTGTAGACGCCCGGGAGGTCTCCGAGCGGATAGGGCGTCTGCGGTCGGAGGGGGAGGATGCTTCGCTCCGTCACCCAGACGCTGTCGAAGCCGATCTCTTCCGCTCGCGTGGCGACTCTGGCGAGAGCGTCAGGGCTCGCACTGGCCCCGATGTGCGGGAGAACAAATCCGAGCCGCATGGTTATCGGCTCAACGCTGCCAGATCGCGATCACGAACACGACGGATTCGGCGGTACGCGAAACGTCTCTGCCGCATCGGTTCGCGGAGCTAGCATCGAGGGCATGGCCGTCGCCGCAGGCGCACCCTCCGCCGCTGGTCAGCTGCTTCGGGAGTGGCGTCAGCGCCGCAAGCTCAGCCAGTTCGACGTCGCCTCGCGCTCGGCAGTGTCGGCGCGGCATCTGAGCTTCATCGAGAACGGCCGCGCGAAGCCGAGCCGCGAGATGGTGTTGCACCTCGCGCAGCGGCTCGAGATCCCTCTGCGGGAGCGCAATCGCCTCTTGCTGGCCGCTGGCTACGCACCTGGCTACAGCGAGCACTCCCTCGGCGACAGCGACCTCGCCGCCGTCCGCGAGGCGCTCGACCGCCTCTTGAAGGCGCACGAGCCGTTCCCGGCGCTCGTCATCGACCGGCACTGGAACATCGTCGCGCACAACCGCGGCGTCGAGTTCATCGTCCAGGGCGTCGCCCCGCACCTTCTTTCCCCGTCGCCGAACGCGCTGCGGATCGCGCTGCACCCGGAGGGTCTGGCGCCGCGGATCGCCAACTTCGAGGAGTGGAGCGCTCATCTGATGGGGCGACTACGCCGCGAGATCGAGGTGGCGCCGGACGCCGAGCTGACCGCGCTCCTCGAGGAGCTCGCCGCCTATCCCGGCGTCGACGCAGGGGGCGGCGAGCTGCCGGAGGTGGAAAGCATCATGCTGATGCACTCTCTTCGGCTCGACGACGACGAGCTGACGCTCTTCACAACGGTGACGACGTTCGGCACCGCACGAGACATCACCTTGGCCGAGCTGACGATCGAGTCCTTCTTCCCGGCCGACGAAGAGACGGCAGCGGCGCTGAGGAGCGGAGTCGGGGAGCTCGAACCCGAGACCACGGCTCCACTCTCTCTCGTCGTCGCTGCCGACTCCGGCGATGCCTGACCGCCGCCGGGTCGACCGCTCGGCGGCCGACCCGGAAGGGCTGCTGTACCGGTCGTTCACGCCCGTGCCGAGCGGGGAAGCAGGCGCGAGCACGCTGCGACCGCGACACTCACGGCGGCCAGTTCGATCAGGCTGATCTCGAACGCGTGCGAGAGGCCGTGCTTGACGGCGCCGTAGAAGATCACGCCGGTGATCGCGACGCCGAGAGCGTTGCCGACTTGCTGCATCGTCGACAGCGCACCGGAGGCCGCGCCGGCGCTCTCGGATGCCAGGTTCTTCAGCACCATGCTCGTCAGCGGAGTGAGGACGAGTCCCATCCCTGTACCGATGAGCAACAGCGCCGGCGTGAGCAGGGCGACCGAGTGGCCTGTGCCGACATCGAAGACCGTCCCGGCGAGCAGTGCGTGGCCCGCTCCGAGGACGACGGCCCCGATGACCGGCAGCTTGCGCCCGAGCCGCACCGTCAGCTGCGGTGCCCGAGCGGATGCGACGAGATAGGCGGCCGCGAGGATCGTGAAGACGAGGCCCGCGTTGAGCGGGTTCAAGCCGCGCCCTTCCTGCAGGTAGAGCGCGAACACGAGGAAGAACGAGGCCATGCTCGAGAAGAACGCGAGCTGGGCGATCAGACCGACCGAGAAGGCCCGCTCACTGAAGAGCGCGAGATCGAGGAGGGGGTCGCCGCCGCGACGGCCAAGCCAACGCTGATGGCGGGCGAAGGCGTAGAGCACGATCGGTGCCGAGGCCATGGAGACCCATGTCCACAGCGGCCACCCATGCGTTCGCCCTTCGATCAGCGGAAGCACGATCGCCGTCAGGCCGACGGTGACCAGCGCAGCGCCGGTGAGATCGAGCCCGACCGAGCCGGCGGCACGCGACTCGGGAACGAGGCGGGAGGCGAGGAACAGGCCGATTGCGCCGATCGGGATGTTGATCAGGAAGACCGTTCGCCAACCAAGGCCTGCCGGGTTGGCCTGAATCAGCGCGCCGCCGACGAGCTGACCGCTGACGGCGGCAAGGCCGAGAGCCATCCCGTAGATGCTGAACGCCTGCACCCGGCGGGCGCCCTCGTAGATGACCCCGAGGATGGCCAGTGCCTGCGGCATCAGGAGGGCAGCGGCGAGGCCCTGTCCGATTCGCGCTGCGACGAGGAACGACGCCGTCGGAGCGAGGCCACACGCAGCCGAGGCGACGGTGAAAAGGAGCAGGCCGACGGAGAACATCCGGCGGCGGCCGAAGCGATCGCCGAGACGGCCTCCGGTGATGAGTCCGATCGCGAAGGTGAGGCCGTACCCCGCGACAACCCACTCGACGGCGCCGGTCCCGGCGTGCAGCCGCGACTGCATCGAGGGGATGGCGACGTTGACGATGAAGAAGTCGAGCACGACCACGAACGGCGCGATCAGAACGACAGGAAGCGGTGCCCAGTGGTGGGCACGGAGCCGCGCACTCAGGCTCGGTGCGGGCCGGGCGGCCGGTTCGAGACCGGCTGCAAACGAGGTGATGTCGAGTTCGCTCATGGCTCCGACGATGCCCAAGCGCGCGCGTTTCGTCGATTACCTCGGGCGTAAAAATGCGCTTACGCGTGGGGTAAAGACGCGCCTCGTCGAGAGCGTTCGGCGTTGGACGAATCAGTTGCGCGTGCGACCTGCACCGTGCAATCTCGGCAACCCACGGTGGGGCAATGAGGGCTTAGGAGGCTCGCGAGATGACGATTCTCGTCACGGGGGCGACCGGCAGGATCGGGAGCCGGTTCGTACCGCGGCTCCTCGACCAGGGCGAGGCGGTACGCGTGTTCGTCCGCGATCCCGGAAAGGCGTCGCCGTTCGCCGCCCGCGGCGCGGACGTGGTGACAAGAGATCTCCTGGACGAGGGTGAGCTGCGCGGTGCCCTGGAGGGGGTGAGCGCGGTCGTTCACCTGGCCGCAGCCTTCCGCGGCGTCGACGAACGGGAGGCGACTGCCGTCAACCGCGACGCGACCACGAGGCTCGCGCGGGCCGCGTTGGACGCCTCGGTCGGCCGCTTCGTCTACGCCAGCACGAACCTCGTCTACGGACACGGGCGTCAGCGGCCGGCGCGAGAAGAGGACGAGCCTGCAGCCGCCGGTGTCTATCCGGAGAGCAAGGCCGCGAGCGAAGCGTTGCTGCGCCGGCTGCACGCAGACGAAGGGCTCGGCCTGCGGATCCTGCGCTTCGCCTTTGTCTACGGCGAGGGCGATCCGCATCTTGGCGAGTCCCTGCTCTGGGCTCGCGGTTGGCCACTCCACAAGCGGCTGCACCTCGCGCACCACGCGGACGTCGCCCAGGCGCTGCTGCGTGCTAGAACACGACACGGGGAGACGTTGCCGTCGGGAATGCGGTCTTCGGGCTCGTCGACCAGGCGGCGGCGAGCCCGCCGGCAAGGGCGGCGATGAGCCGCGGAACGTCTTCGACGGCGGAGTCGTGAAGCGCTTCGGCGACGATCAGCACCTCACTCGTCTGGTCGCTGACCGCGGAGTAGCCGCTCTGGCGATTCGTCCACCTGCGGGCGTGAGCCCGGTCCTCGGCATCGGCGTAGATCACTTCCCCGGGTTCAGGATGTTCCGTTTCGCCCCCAAAGGTGAGGTATGTCTCGGTGCCGGTCGCGTAGCGGACCTCCGCGTAGCCGGCGATGCGGGCACGGTCGAGCGCCGCAACCGGGATCGCGAAGGCGAGCGAGACCGCATTGCACAGATCGATCAGCGGATGGATCTGCGGCAGCGATCCCTCCTTCCGGTAGCGACGAAGCAGGGCTTCCGCC
>JBKPSO010000252.1:0-10977 GCA_046735055.1 Actinomycetota bacterium | reverse complement strand
TTGCGGTTCGCATCGAGCCGCACCCGACCGTTCGGGAACGACGGAGTCAGCTGGGTCAGGACCCCGCGGAGCGCCGCCCCGGTCGCGCCATGAGTCTTCTGCAGGCCCTGGATGATCGCCTGCATGCCGTTGTAGTAGAGGACGGTGAAGAGGCTGTCAGCCGGAGCCTTGGGGTAGACCTTTGAGACCCCTGCGATGTAGGTCTTCCACCCGGGCGTCCCGCCGCCGAGCGGCACGGGCGAGCCGCCGGCAAGGCCGACCAGGGCGTCACCGACCCCGAAGGAGGTCGGGTCCATCACGGAGGAACCGCCGAGCATCTTCTTGGCAAGGTTGCCGCCCAGTGACGCGTATGCCTTCTCGGCGGAGATCGTGTTCGAGCCGCCGGTCAGGAGCAGGACACCGTCGACGTCCCGCGGGAGTTGGGAGACGTACGACGCCCAGTCGGTCGTGGTCAGCGGCGCCCACAGACGCTTCGTGACGTTGCCGCCGAGCGAGCAGAACTCGGCGACGAAGCCGGCGGCCAGTGTGTACGGGTAGGAGTAGTCCTCCCCGAGGATCGCGGCCGTCTTCCAGCCCAGCGTCTTGTACGCATACGTCCCGAGGCCCGCCATCCACTGGGCTCCGTCACCGCCGAAGCGGAAGAAGTTCTTCGCGCGAACAGACATCGTCGTCACCTGGGCGCCCGATGTGCCGTTGACGAAGATCGTGTTCGGCTGCGTCTTCGCGTAGTTCGCGATCGCGATGCCTTCGTCGCCCGAGAGCGGCCCGAGCAGAATCTGGACCTTCACGTTCTCGACCAGGCGCCGGGCCTCGGCGACGGCTTTGTCCGGCGTCGCGTCGGAGCAGCCGAAGTAGATCTTGATCGGATGGCCGGCGACGGTTGCGCCGTTGACCTGGCTCTGCGGACCCGTGCCGGCGGGTTTGCCGTGCGCCCACTTGACCAGCGCGTACTTCGCGCCGGAGTAGGACTCGATCTCGAACGGCGCGAACGGGCCACCGCAGGTCGTGAGGATCCCGATCTTGATCGGTCCCGCGGATGCGGCGTCGGCGGTCCGGGACTTGCCATACCCGGCGGTCGCCAGTCCCGCCGCCAGGACCGCAACGGCGACGAGTCCGAACCACAGTGCGGGCCTCCGCCCGCTGAGTTGCCGTTTCAACGCTCCCTCCTTTGCCGAGCCCGCGCGGGGCTCTCGACTGCCGTGTCGGGGCAATTCTGCACCCGATGTCAAACGAAAATCAAGAATCGATTACGCTAGATCGCGGAGGCTGAGATGCCGATCACGCGTTACGGTCGAAACCGATGAGAGCGCAGGCTGTCCCCGCCCCGGTACGGCGCCTCGCCGGCCCCGCCTTCGGCCTGGCGGTGCTCTCGTTCGCAGTTGCCTGGGTAGCCTACAAGGCGTTTTCGGCGGGCTTCGCGAGCTCCGGTAACGCGCCCACGTTCGTGATCGTCGGGCTGAACGGGCTGAGCCTCGCCGGCCTCTACTTCATCACCGCGACCGGCTTCACCCTGATCTTCGGGCTGATGCGCGTCGTGAACATGGCGCACGGCTCGCTGTACCTCCTCGGCGGGTACATCGCCTGGTCCCTGACCGCTCACCACGGCTTCGCCTACTGGCCCGCGCTCGTCGTCGCGGTGCTGATCGGCGGCGCCGTCGGGCTGGCGATGCAGCAGCTCTTTCTGCGCTGGAACCTCGGCCAGGACCTGCGGCAGGCCCTGATCACCATCGCCATCTCGATCATCCTCGCCGACCAGATGCTCGTCCACTTCGGCGGTATCGCCGAGTCGATCACGCCGCCCGGCGGCCTGGACGGCTCGGTCGACCTTCACCTGTACGACCTGCAGTACCCGGCCTTCCGCCTCTTCGTCCTCGGCGCCGCGCTTGCGGTCGGGCTCGGGCTGTGGGCCTGGATAAAGCTGACGCGCTTCGGCATGGTCATCCGAGCCGGTGTCGACAACCGCGCAATGGCCTCGGCCCTCGGCGTCAACGTCCAGCTCATCTTCGCGATCGCGTTCTTCCTCGGTTCCGGACTCGCTGCGCTCGGCGGCGTCTTCGGCGGAACGATGCTCTCGCTCGAGCCCGGCCGTGACTCCAACTTCCTGCTCAGTTCGCTTGTCGTCGTGATCATCGGCGGCCTCGGCAGCCTGCCGGGCGCGGCTCTCGGCGCGCTCCTCCTGGGTCTCGTCGAGCAGCTCTCGAGCGTGTACCTCCCGTCCGGTTACACGAACTACTCGATCCTGCTCACCTTTGCGCTGCTGATCCTCGTGCTCGCGATCAGGCCGGCAGGCTTCTTCGGGAGAGCGCGGTGAACGGGGCCCGGCTCTGGCGCTGGGCCCGAACCGCCGTCGTCGCGGGCGTGCTCCTCGTCGCGGCGCTCTGCCCGGTGGTCTTCTCGACGTACTTCACGAGCGCGGTCATGGTCGTTGTCCTGTGGACGGGTCTCGCGGCGGCGAGCTTGAGCTTCCTTGCCGGCTACGGCGGGATGGTGTCGCTCGGCCAGATGGCTCCGTTCGGCGTCGCCGGCTTCATGACTGCGAAGCTCAGCGTCGAGTCGAACTGGAACCCGTGGCTCGCGGCGCTCGTCGGTCTCGGCGTCGCGGTCGGCGTCTGCTTCGGTTTCGGCGCGATCGCGAGCTCGAGCGAAGGCATCTACTTCCTGATGATCACGCTCGCCTTCGCGATGCTCACCTTCTACTACTTCTCGCAGGTCCCGACCTTCGGCGCACACGAGGGGATCAACGGGGCGATGCCGCCGAAGCTGCTCGGCGACCCGGTCCTGCATCCGACCCGCATGTACTACGCCTCGCTGATCGCCTGCATCGTCGTCTACCTCGGCGTGCGCTACCTCGGGGAGACGGCTTTTGGCCTCACGCTCCAGGGCGTCAGGGACGACCCGGTCCGGATGAGCGCGCTCGGCTTCAGCGTCAGGCTTCACCGGACGATCGGCTTCGCCGCGGGCGCGCTGATCGCGGGCGTTGCCGGGATCCTCGCGACGTGGAGCAACACGCGCATCTCGCCCGGCTCGATCGACATCACGCGGACGATCGACGTGCTCGCGGTCGCGGTGATCGGCGGCCTCTACCGGCTCGAAGGCGCGTGGGTGGGGGCCTTCGTGTTCGTCACCCTCGACACCTACACGCGCGGGATCAGCGACCGGTTCGAGACCTACATCGGCCTGATCTTCCTCGCGATCGTCATCGTCTCGCCCGACGGAGTGATGGGTGCGTGGCGGGTGATCGACAGCCGCGTCCGCCGGTACCTCGGCAACGGCGGCGGCCGCCCGCCGATGCCGACCGAGACGGTCGCGGCGACCGAAGGTGAGGTCTCCGCATGACGGCGGCCGCGGCACCCGTCCTCCGGACGACGGCGATCGAGAAGCGCTTCGGCGGGGTGCACGCGCTCCGCGGCGTCGACCTCGCGGTCTCGCCCGGCGAGCGACGCGCGATCCTCGGCCCGAACGGCGCCGGCAAGACCACGCTCTTCAACGTCATCTCCGGAAGCGAGTATCCGACGGCCGGCGAGGTCGAGCTCTTCGGCCGGCCGGTGACGAACGTCTCCGCGCCCCACCGCACCCGCCTCGGCCTTGCCCGAACCTTCCAGACCTCCCGGACCTTCGGCGGCTTGACGGTGCTCCAGAATCTCTACCTCGGAGCGCTCGGGGTCCGCGGCGGCAGGATGCGCGCGATTCGCACGCAGAAGGACGTCGAGCTCCGGCGCGCCGCCGAAGGCGTCGCCGGCCGCATCGGACTCGGGGAACGCCTCCGCGAGCGGGCTGCCGGCCTGTCACACGGTGAGCACCGGCAGCTCGAGATCGGCCTTGCGCTCGTCGCCGAGCCGCGCCTCCTGATGCTCGACGAGCCGGCCGCCGGGCTCTCGCGCACGGAGCGCCAGCTCTTGACCGAGCTGCTCCTCTCCCTCGAGCGCACCGTGACGGTGATCCTGATCGAGCACGACATGGACGTCGCGCTGCGAGTCGCGGAGCGGGTGACGATGATGCACGAGGGCCGCGTGATCCTGGAGGGCACGCCGGCCGAAATCCGGGCCTCGGAGACGGTCCGGGACATCTACCTCGGCGGCGTGCATGCCGCCTGACCTACTCGAGATCGACGGCCTCGACGCCTATTACGGGTACGCGCACATCCTCCAGGGCGTGTCCCTGACGGTCGGCGCAGAGCCGACCGCGATCATCGGCCGGAACGGCATGGGCAAGACGACGCTCTGCCGCGCGATCATGGGGATCCAGCCGCCGCGGGCCCGAGGGTCGATCCTGTTCGGCGGGCAGGAGCTCCTTGGCAGGCCGTCGTACCGGATCTCAGCGGCGGGCGTCGGCTACGTCCCACAGGGCCGCGAGCTCTTCCCCTCGCTCTCGACGGAGGAGCACCTGCGCATGATCGGCGGCCTCCGCCCGAGGCGCGGAGCATGGACGATCGCGCGCGTCTACTCGCTCTTCCCGCAGCTCGCCGAGCGCACGAAGGTGAGCGGCGCACAGCTCTCAGGCGGCGAGCAGCAGATGCTCGCGATCGCCCGCGCGCTCCTCACGAACCCTCGGCTGCTGATCATGGACGAGCCGTCGGAGGGGCTTGCGCCGGCGATCGTCGAGTCGCTCGTCGAAACGATCCATAGGCTCGCCGCCGAGGGCGTCTCGATCCTGCTGGTCGAGCAGAACCTGGCCGTCGCCACGGCAGTCGCCGATCGCTTGCTCGTGATGGTCGCCGGCGCGATCGGCCACAAGACCACCTCTGCGGAGCTCCTCGCCGACGAGAACGCGCAGCAGCGGTACCTCGGCGTCGCCTCACACGCCGAGACTGCCGCTTGACGGCTCAGACAGCGGGCGCGAGGTTTCGCACGCGCCGCGCCTGCAGCACGTAGAGCTCTCCGCCCTCGTATGCCCACTCGACGTCGGCCTCGAAGCCGAAGTGCTCCTCGATCAGCCTTCCGGCGCCGCCGAGCTCCTCCAGCTGCGCGCCCGAGAGCGTCGGCGTGCTCGCCAGCTCCTCCGGCACGGGCCGCTCGGCGCGCCCTGCGCCCTGTTCCTCGTCGATCGTGACCATGACGTTCTTGCTGGCGATCCTTGCCGTCTTGACCCCGAGCGTCTCCTTGTCCAGGACGAAGTGGTCGGCGACCGCCGCGCCTGAGACGACCGATTCGCCGATCCCCCAGTTCGCCTCGACGACGATCTCGTCCCGCGCACTGGTGACGGGGTTCGCCGTGAACAGGACTCCCGCCGTGCGGGCATTGACCATGACCTGAACGACGGGAGCGATCAGGCCGCGCTCGTGCGCGATCTCCTGTTCATGGCGGACGAAGGCGGCGCGCGCCGTCCACAGCGACGCCCAGCACTCGCGGATTCGCTTGAGGACATCCGCCTCTCCCAGCACGTAGTGGTAGGTGTCCATCAGCCCCGGGAAAGACGAGATCGGGCTGTCCTTCACAGCCACGGACGAGCGAACCGCGACGTAGCGATTGCGGTCGCCGACGAGGCCACGGTAGGCACTCACGATCTCGGTCTCGAGATCTGCCGGCAACGTCGCGGAGACGACTAGCCCACGGATGTGTGCGGTCTCGGTCTCGAGCGAGGCCGCATCGTCATACGCGAGCCGCGTTCCCGCCTCGGCGATCGCTGCCGTCAGCGAATTCGCGTCCAGGACGTACGGCAGGGCGTCGGCCACCACGCAGAAGCCCGGGGGGACGCGCAGCCCGAGTCGAGAAAGCTCTCCGAGATTCGCGCCCTTGCCGCCGCAGTGCTGTACGTCGTCACTTCCGATCTCGGTGAGCCGTCGGACGTAGGAGCTCATGCGCCGGACCCTATCGGCGGGGAGAGCCGGGGCAGCAGCCCTCGCGCGTTAGTCCTCGGCGAGTGCGAAAAAGGCCGCGCCCCAGTCGTTCGGCCGCCGGCCTGGCTCGTTGTAGATCTCGAACGTCTTGCCACAGGCGCTGATCGGAGCCGGAGCGCTGCGACGACGACGGCAGCCACATCGACCCGGGCGATCTCGGCTTCGCCGTGGTCCTCGGCGGCGAGGCGCTCGGCGGCCGCCCTCGGAAGGGAGAGGCCGTGCATCAGCAGCTCCTGCACGACCTCGGCCTTCGAGTCGAAGTGGTCGAACAGTGACCGCTGCTGGATGCTGACGGCCCGGGCGATCTCGCGGGTCGAGGTCGAGCCGTAGCCTTTGCGGGCGAACAGGACGGACGCCTCGCGGAGGATCCGGTCGTGGGTCGGCTGTTGCCCTGCGCGCTGGCACCGGGCCCGTGTGTCTGTCTGGCTTCGGCATTGCACTCGCCGCCCGTGTGGGCGGCTGCCCGGCCTGTCGCGTCGATCATCGCCGCCTGGCGCTGGGCGGCGCCCGGGTCGGCGGCGACGACGGCGGCGAGCGCGTCCGGAGCGCTGCGGCCCGCTCTCATCAGCTCCAGCCCGCGCGGGCCGTAGCTCGGATCGACGAACGCCTGGGTTGCGACGGCCCCGGCACCCGGCACCGCCCAGGTGACGAGGCGTCCTGCTACGCCGCGGGCACCCGGTCTGCTGTAGGGGCGGGCGGCTGCGCGACGGCACGTCTTCTCGGCGCGTAACGGCCGAGGCCGTCTTCGAGGAGGGCGAGCGCGCGTCGTCCGTAGGCGAGGGTGTCGTTGGCGAGTCGGGAGAGGTCTTCGTCGCCGGTCAGGATGCGGTGGCGAACGTAGTTGATCAAGGCCCGGTGGACAGCGATCAGCGCGCTGGCGGCGACGTACGGATCGGGGTCATCGCCGGTGGCTCCGCCTTCTTCGGCGATCAGCCGGGCGAGTGCGTTGGTGTAGTGGTCGAGTATCTGGCGCTCGCGGGCGAGGAGGGCAGGGCTGGTTGCGATCATTCGCGAGACGGCGAGGAGTTGCGAGGCCGCGTCTTTGTTTTCGGCCGCGAGGAAGCCGCGCGGCCGGAGGACGAAGCGGCCGAAGGCGGCGAGGACGGTTTCGCCTGCGGCTCGCTCACGGATCGCCTGCAGAAGGTCCTCCTCGAAGGTCTCCAGGCCGCTGTAGACGAGGTCTTCCTTGGTCGGGAAGTAGTTGAAGACGGTTGGCGATGAGACGTCTGCGGCGCGGGCGATCTCGGCCACGCTGACCTGCTCGAAGCCACGCTCGCTGAACAGGCGCCGCGCGGTGTCGGCGATCAGTTGCCGCGTTTGCGCCTTCTTCCTTTCACGCAGGCCCGGCCCCACACTCACACGAGCATCGTAACACTATTCTCTTACGTCAGAAAATCTAGATCTGATATAAAGATTTTTGCGTAAAGGAATTCTGGTGGGACGACCAGGAAATACACGCGTTGGAAGCCGAAGCCCTGCTACGGGACAGCTCCGCCGCCCCACGGGTTGCCGCGGTCGCGACACCGACGCCACCGGCCGTGCTGACGCGCGAGATCCTCGCCCCGGCCGCCGTGGTCGTGCTCGCCGCGATCATGACCATCCTCGACGCCACGATCGTCAACGTCGCCCTCCCCACGCTGGGTCGCGACCTCCATACCTCGATCACGACGATCCAGTGGGTGGCGACGGTCTATCTGCTCGCGTTCGCCGCCGTGATCCCGCTCAGCGGTTGGCTGAGCGAGCGCGTTGGCGCGAAAACGCTCTGGCTCGGATCGCTCGCCCTGTTCGTGACCGGCTCCCTGCTCGCCGGGCTCTCCTGGTCGATCGGCGCATTGATCGTCTTCCGGGTGGTACAGGGATTGGGCGGCGGCATGATCATGCCTCTCGGGCAGACGATCCTGGCCGGGGCGGCCGGCCCTCAGCGGATGGGGCGCGTGATGAGCATCGTCGGGGTGCCGATGCTGCTGGCGCCGATCATGGGGCCGGTGATCGGCGGTGCACTCGTCGAGGCCGCCAGCTGGCGCTGGATCTTCTTCGTCAATCTGCCCGTCGGCGGTGTCGCACTGCTGCTGGCACTACGGCTGCTGCCGTCGGTGCCGCGGCGTCCGCCCCACCGGTTCGACGCCCTCGGGGCTGTGCTACTCCCAGCCGGCCTCGTGGCCGTTCTGTACGGGCTGGCGCCACGAGCGCCAGCCCGACGAGCAGGGCGGTCAACGGCAAGGCGGCGCTCAGCGTGCCTTGCCGGCCGACGGGCTTACTGCTCCTCCCGCAAGGCCTCGGCGCGGCGCTGACGATGCCACTGGCCGGCGCGCTCACCGACCGGTTCGGCGCCCGCCGTATCGTTCCCGCCGGACTCGCGCTCGCCCTGGTCGGCACCGCCGCCTACAGCCGGCTCGGCGCGACGACACCTACCTGGTACCTGGCGGCAGCGCTCTTCCTCGTCGGCGCGGGACTGGGAGCGACGATCACACCGTCCATGGCCGTCGCCTACCAGAGGCTCGAGCGAGTGGAGATCCCTCACGCGACGAGCGCGATCAACACGATCCAGCGTGTCGCCGGCGCGCTCGGCATCGCCCTGCTCGCGGTCGTGCTCCAGCGGACAATGCGAGCCGAGCTCCCCGGCTTCGACGGCGGACTCGCGCAGGCAGCAGAGCTCGCCGCGCGGGAACCGATACACGCACGGCCACCGTTCGCGCACGCGTTCGGCACGACCTTCTGGGTCTCCTTCGCGCTCACCGCAGCAGCACTCGTCCCGACCCTTTTCCTGCCCGGCCGCAGGGGCGCGACATGACCAGCCGCGGTCGGCGCTACCTGAAACCACCCTGGATGCAGCGGCACATCGGGAACCGGCTTGCGCCGCTCTTTCGGCGGTCGCTGATCTCGAAGCTGTCGGTTCCCGGCCGCCGCACAGGACGCTGGCACACGACACCGCTTGTCGTGATGGAGTACGAGGGCGAGCGGTACATCATCTCGTACCGGGGCGAGAGCGACTGGGCGCGCAACCTGCGTGCCTCGCGGAGCGGCCGCCTGCGCAAAGAGGGACGCGTCGAGCAGATCACCGTCGTCGAGGTGCCCGTCGCCGAGCGTGCGCCGCTGCTCGACGCGTACCGCGACCGCTACGGCACGCTGCCCACTGTCGCAGGCGTCCTGCGCGCGCTCCCGGACCCCGCGGACCACCCGACCTTCCGCATCGGCACCTCGAAGCCCGACGAGCAAACGGGCCCCGGCCGAGGCTAGCAACGGCAGTGTGGCTGTTCGACGTCGCCTGGGCGCTCACGATGTTCTTCGGTCTGCGCCTGTTGGCCGCGCGCCTGCTCGCCGCTCGCACCTTCGACTTCGGCGTCTTCCACGCCGACCCGCACGCGGGCAACGTGCTGCTCGGCTCCGACGGCCGGCTCGTCCTGCTCGACTTCGGCTCCGTCGGACGGCTCGACACACTGCAGCGGTCGGCACTCGCTCAGGCGCTCGCCGCGATCGCGCGCCGCCGGCCCGCACCCTTGCGTGACGCGCTCGTCGACCTCGCCACCGGTGGACGTGACGTCGACCTGGATGGGCTCGAGCGCGCCCTGGCCCGCTTCTTCGCCCAGCGCTTGGGCCCGGGCATGGAGCCCGGTGCCGAGATCCTCAACGACCTCCTCGGCCTCGTCGTCCTCTTCGGCCTCGCCCTCGACCCGCAACTCGCCGGTGTCTTCCGCGCGCTCGTGACACTCGAAGGCACGCTGCGCATCATCGACCCAACCTTCAACGTCGTAGACGGAGCCCGGCGCTACGCAGCAGCAAACAGGCTCGGCGCTCGGCCTCGCAACGACCTACGCGAACAGATCCTCGACGACCTGCTCGAGCTCCTGCCCGCACTGCGCAAGGTCCCCCGCAGGCTCGACCGCATCTCCGACGCGCTCGAACACGGTGAGCTCTCGCTTCGCATCAGCCGATTCGCAGACCCACGCGACGCCGAGTTCGTCAGCCGTCTCGCCAACAGATCCATCCTCGCCTTCTTCAGCGCCTCGATCGGCATCGTCGGCGTACTTCTGCTGAGACTTGGAGGAGGCCCCGAGATACTCCAGACACGCCTCGACGTCCTGATCGGCTATCTCGGAGTGATCGCCGCCACCGTGCTCGGCCTCCGGATCATCGTCGCGATCACGCGAGAGCGCAACTGACCTCCAGAGACGATCGGTCCCGGCCACGTCAGGTCGCGTCGTTGTCGGCGTGTCGAAGAAGGGTGTCCCGCCGCGAGGACGACGGGGCCCATCATGAGTAGAGCCAGCCCCTCTCCTCGGCGACGCGGACGACCTCGGCACGGTTACGTGCGCCGAGCTTGCGGATTGCTGCGGTCAGGTAGTTCCGCACCGTGGCGCTTGATCACCGCCAGGCTGTGTCCTCTTTAACACCGGCTGCGGCGAGTGCTTCGCCCCGGCGCCGGTAGTCGACGATGCGCACGATCCGGCGGTCGCGCAGGGTGAAGACGTTGAAGATCTGACCTTCGAGCGGCTCGTCTTCAACCTCGGTGATGCTCGGGCCACGTGCTCCGAGCACGACCTGGTCGCCGGCGCGTGTGAACTCGAGCGCGTCCACCTCTCGCCGGTTGCCGAGTCCCCAGCGAAAGGTCTGGATCACCTCCTCGCGGCCGTGGCAGACCCAGTCCTCGCGCAAACCCTGCCAGGTGATGTTTGGATCGAGCAGTGCTGCCGCATCGTCGAACTCGCCGCGTCGGAGCGCGCCGAAGAAGTCGATCATCACCGTCTCCAGGTTCTCTTGGCCGATGGTTGTCATTGCCTCCTCCTTCTCGTTTTGCCGTCAACAATCCACGACGATCAGAAGGCGTACGAGGGGGCGCACGAGCACCGCCGCCAAGCCACTCGGGTCCAAACAGTCGCGGCGGCGACGGCGTCGCCGGCCGCGCGAAGCTCGCGAACTCGACCGTGCTCTAGCGTCAACCGGGCACAGTCAGATTCTACGCCGGGGTGATGGTCGGCGCTCTGCTTCGGCCGCGATCTGGCTCGCCTCCGACGCTGCGGCCGGCCGCGATGAGTCTTGCTCCGCTGGACCGTCTCATACTGCGGTGGGCTCGACCCGAGCCCGGAATCCGATCGAAAGGACACGAGAGATGAGAAAGCTGATCGTGAGCACCTTCTTGACCC
>JBKPSO010000251.1:0-6600 GCA_046735055.1 Actinomycetota bacterium | reverse complement strand
GTCCAGCGGTCCGGCTCGACCTGCCGCATCGGCGTCTCCTCCCATTCCGACGCCCCGGGCGCCCGGTACAGCACCGCTCCGCCGAGCAGCTCGTGGCCGTCGCGGAAGGTCGTCGCCCACACCTCGACCTCGTCGCCGACGGACCGCTTGACGGGGTAGCGGCCGCAGTCGATCTGCGGCCAGACGTCCTCGATCTGGATACGGGGTGGTCTCGTCTGGGGAAGGGGCATCGCGTACCGTCAGCTTTCAGCGCAAGGGGCGCCTGAAACCGTATGCGGATTCGTCGATCGAGCGGTGTGTTGCTGCACGTCTCCTCCCTGCCCGGCGGAAGGCTCGGCCGCGAGGCCGATCGCTTCGTCGACTGGCTCGTCGACGCGGGGCAGTCGTGGTGGGCGCTGCTCCCGGTCGGCCCGCCCGACTGGGCCGGCTCCCCGTACGCGTCGTCGTCGGCATTCGCCGCCCACGCCGGCTTCCTGAAGAAGGCCGACGCACGAGTAACGACGGACGAGCTGGAGGAGTTCGTCGCGCGGGAGCGCTACTGGATCGCCGACTGGGCCTCGTTTGCAGGCAGAGGAGCGGTCGCGGACCAGGTGCGCTTCGACCGCGAGTGGGGCGCGCTCCGCCGCTACGCCGCCGAACGCGGCATCCGGCTCTTCGGCGACATCCCGATCTACGTCGCGGCAGGCGCCGCCGACGTGAGCGCGCATCCCGAGCTGTTCCAGACCGGCGTCGTCGCGGGCGCGCCGCCAGACGCTCTGAGCGCGGTCGGCCAGCTGTGGGGCAACCCGCTCTACGACTGGGCGGCGATGCGCGCGCAGGGCTACCGCTGGTGGATCGAGCGCCTCCGCCGCACCTTCGAGCTCTACGACCTCGCCCGCCTCGACCACTTTCGCGGTTTCGTCTCCTACTGGGCCGTCCCGGAGGGCAACAGGACGGCCAGGCGCGGCCGGTGGCGCCGCGGCCCCCGCGCGGCGCTCTTCCTCGCCGCCGAGCCCGAGCTCGGCGAGCTCCCACTCGTCGCCGAGGACCTCGGCGTAATCACGCCGCGCGTCCACCAGCTGCGCGACGAGCTCGGGATCCCGGGCATGGTCGTGATGCAATTCGGCTACGGCGGCAGGCCGTCGAACCTTCACCGGCTCGAGAACCATCCGCGCCGGAGCGTCGTCTACGTCGGGACGCACGACTGCGACACCGCGCTCGGCTGGTGGCGGACGCTCTCGGCCCGCGAACGGCGCGCGACCGGGCTCCCGGGGATCGAGCCGCCCTGGGAGCTGACCGAGGCCGCGCTCTCCACGCGAGCGGAGCTCGCGATCGTCCAGGCACAGGACATCATCGGCCTCGGCAGCGAGGCGCGGATGAACATGCCCGGGACGAGCAAGGGCAATTGGCGCTGGCAGCTCCGGCCCGGGCAGCTGACGCGCCGCCATGCCGCTCGGCTGCGCGAGCTCACCGCCGCCGCGGGCCGGCTTCCACCGGGCTAGGCCGTTTACCAGCAAGACACCGAACCCTCACCGAACCGGTGCGAGGGGCGCGTCTACCGTGTCCGAAGGAGAGACTGGATGCGCTCGACGCCCACGCTCCTCTGCGATCCGGCCTACCTCGACCCACGCTGGATGGTGACGGGCCCCGGCGCGTCTTGGGGAGGCCGGTCGCCTCGGCGATCGTCGGCCTATTTCCTGACCCTCCTCACGGGCTCGAACTTGTAGCCGACGCCGTAGCGCGTCTGGATGAACGAGTGAGTCGCCCCGGAGCGGTCGAGCTTTTCGCGCAGCTTCTTGACGAAGACGTCGACGGTCCGGTCACGGTGGGTCTCGCGCCGTCCCCACAGCCGCTGCAGCAGCTCGTCTCGGCTCACCACCCGGCCCTGCTCGAGCGCTAGCGCGTAGAGGAGCCGGAACTCGGTCGGCGTCAGGTCGGCGCTCTCGCCGGCGACGTAGGCCTGGACCTCGCGCGGGTCGATCCGCAGCTCGTCGACCTCGATCGTCTCCCCGCGCGGAGTCTCGGTCGGGCGGACGCCGCGGCGGGCGGCCGCACGGACGCGCGCGGCGAGCTCCTTCATCGAGAACGGCTTGACGAGGTAGTCGTCGGCTCCGATCTCGAGCGCATGCACTCGGTCATGCTCGGTCCCGCGGGCGCTGACGACCACGATCGGCGTGCCGATCCCCTCCGAGCGCGCGGTCTCGATCACGCTCCATCCGTCGCGCTCCGGGAGCATCAGGTCGAGCACGACGACGTCGGGGTTCTCGAAGCGGAGGCGGGCGAGCCCCTGCTCGCCCTTCGCGACGACGAGCGGCTCGAAGCCCTCGGCCGCGAGGTGGGTCGCCATGCCCTCGGCGATCACCTTGTCGTCCTCGACGATCAGGACCTTGAGCACGCGCCGAGCTTAACTTCGCGGGCAGAAGCGAGCGGCCCCTGCGGGACGACCTGAGGGGGACTCGGCTACCGGCGAGCCGGCCTGAGCGGGGCGCCGTTCAGCGGCCGCCAGGTCGCACTGCCGCACATCGGGCAGCGGCTCGATGCGCGCGTCGGGCCGGCGGCGTAGCCGCAGCGGACGCAGGCCCGATCGACGACCGGGCGCCGGACGAGCTGGTGGAGAGTGGCCATGCGGTCAGGGTAAGAAAATGGGCCGAGCAGGGGGAAACGCAGCGGTGAACGCCGGGATACAGGACGGTGACCGGTCGAAGGAGAACATCTGGTAAAAGTGCGCGATCGGCCGTGGACAGATGACTACGATCGCCTGACGTGAAGGCCGGCCGGGAGCGTGAACTGAAGCTCGACGTCGAACCGGGCTTCGTCCTCCCCGACCTCGGCGGAAAGCGGCTCGCGCCGCGCAGCTTCACCTCCACCTACTTCGACACCGCCGACCACAGGCTCCTCCGCTCGCGGATCACGCTGCGCAGGCGCGTCGAGAACCGGGTGGGCGCCTGGCAGCTGAAGCTGCCCTCCGACGAGGGCCGGTTCGAGCTCGAGGAGCGCGGCGGCCCGAGCAGCCCCCCGGAGGCACTGTTACGGCTGCTGCCCGCGTTCCTGCGCCGAGACGAGGCGCTGGCGCCGGCGGCGAAGCTCCGGACGAAGCGCACCGGGGTCGCGGTCGGCGACCGGGCTGATCGCGTCGAGGTCGTCGTCGACACCGTCGCCGTTCTCGACGGCAACCGAGTCGCTTCTTCGTTCACCGAGGTCGAAGCGGAGGTGGTCGCAGGTGACGGCGACGGGCTCGCTGCGATCGGCAAGGCGCTACGCAAGGCCGGGGCCCGGCGCGGCGACTCGCAGCCGAAGCTCGCGCGGGTCCTCGGCCGGCCGGCAGAGCCGCCCGGCGAGGAGAAGGACGGGGACGCGGGCGCGAGGCTTCGCCGCATGCTCGTCGCCCAGTACGAGGCGATCCTCGCGAACGACCCGGGAGTCAGGCTCGGCCAGGACCCCGAGGCGCTGCACCAGGTGCGGGTCGCGACGCGGCGCGCGCGGGCGCTGCTCCGCGCTGCCCGCGGGCTTGTCGCCCCGGAGTGGGCGGAGCCGCTCCGTGCCGAGCTCAAGTGGATCGGCGGGTTGCTCGGCCCCGTGCGCGATCTCGACGTCCTGCTCGAGCACTTCGACGCCGAGGCGGCGAGCCTCGAGGGCGACGATGCCCGCGCCTTTCGACGCCTCCGCGCCCGGCTCGTCGCCGAGCGCGAGGAGGCAAGGACCGAGCTGCTCGAGGCCATGGGTGACGAGCGGTACTTCCGGCTCCTCGAGGTGCTCGAGCGGGCGAACGACGCCCCGGCCGGCGAGGTCGAGAAGCCGCTGCCCGAGATCGCCGGCCAGGCCTTCGCCCGCCTGCGCAAGGCGGTGAAGGCGCTGCCGGAGCGCCCCTCCGACGACGAGCTCCACCGCGTGCGCATCAAGACGAAACGGGCGCGCTACGCCGGTGAGCTCGCCGTTCCCGACCTCGGAAAGGCGGGCGAGCGATTCGTCGAGCGGGCAAAGGTCGTGCAAGACGTGATCGGCGACCACCAGGACGCGTGCGTCGCCGAGGGCCGGCTGCGCGCGCTCGCCGAGCGCGGCGGCGGCAGGACCGGCCTCGCCGCCGGACGCCTGGTCGAGCGGCAGCGCCGGCGCAAGCAGGAGGCCCGCAGAGCGTTTCCCGACGCGTGGCGCAAGTTGGAGAAGGCCGGGCGCGGCGCGTTCTGATGGTGCGGGCGGCCGGCGGCGTCGTCGTGCGCGAAGACGGCGGGGCGCGCGAGGTGGTCGTCGTCCACCGCCCCGCCTACGACGACTGGACGCTGCCGAAGGGCAAGGCGCGCAAGGGCGAGAGCGACGAGGACTGCGCCGTCCGGGAGGTACAGGAGGAGACGGGGCTGCGCTGCAAGCGTGGGCGGGAGCTGGCGAGCACCTCGTACCTCGACTCGGCGGGCCGGGAGAAACGCGTCCGCTACTGGTTGATGCGGCCGGCCGACGGGACGCTGCGCCCGTCGAACGAAGTCGACGAGGCCCGCTGGGTCTCCTTCGAGGAGGCCGACCGCCTGCTGACGTACGAGCACGACCGTGTCGTCCTCCGATCTGCCGCGCGGACCTGATGCGTGTCCTGCTCGGGCGGCTTGCAAGCGCCGGCGACCGCCGCGACTGGGACAGCGACAGGTGGAGGGGGCGAGGTGCGCCCGGAGCGCTACTACCTCCGGCCGCCGCCTACTTGAACCGCCGACAGCCGGTCGAGCAGCTCGAGCGCGAGCCCCTCGCGCAGGCCGCCGCGGCCGACCTCGAGCGGAACGCCGAGTAGGCGCTGGACCTCGAGCAGGATCGCGACCCCGGCGGGAAGCGTGCAGGCGCGCCAGACATCGGTCCCGTAGGTCGTGGCGATCTCCACCGCGGTGGACTTGCGGAGCAGGCGCAGCGCCTCGCGGAGTTCGTCCGGACCGAGGGTCCGGCCGACGAGCTTCTTGACCGCCCTCGCCGTTCCGCCGACAGTGATTGCCTCGGCCGGCAACGGCGGCGTCAGGCGGGCAAACGCCGTCTCCGCCTGTGAGCGCAGCACCGAGATCTCTTCCCTCGTCGGCGGGTCCGAGCAGGGGACGCGGGCGCTGAGTCGCAACGAGCCGAGGTCGACGGAGCGCAGCCACGCCGGCCCGCGGTCGGCCGTCCCGACGGCGATCTGGGTGGAGCCCCCACCGATGTCGCAGACCGCGACAGCGCCGTCGTGCCTGTCGGAGGCGATCGCACCCTCGAATGCAAGCCGCGCCTCCTCGTCCCGCGAGAGCATGCGTACCGGCGCCCCGGCGGCGCGCGAGAGCATGTGGGCGAGCTGGTCCGCGTTCTGCGCTTGACGGCCCGGCGAGGCGACGACGACGTCGATCAGCACCGCGCCTGCGGCGCGGGCGATGTCGGCGAAACCGCTCAGGCACTCGGCCGCCTCGGCGAGCTTCTTGGCAGAGACGGCGCCGTGCCGCTCGACGTCGGCGCCCAGGCCGACCATCCGCTTCCCGCGGGCGACGCAGACGACGCCATGCTGCGTGCGAGCGGCGACGAGGAGCCGGATCGTGTTCGATCCCACGTCGACGACGGCGACATTCATCTCCCCGGCATTCTCGCCCGGAGCCCGGCGGTCAAGTGGGGACGACTCGGTGAAGAGGTGGTGAAAGCCGGGCTCGACGATGTTGCCTTCGCGAGCCCGGCGCCCTGGACACGCGCGAAGCGCGTGGACAGAACTACGGACCGCGGCGGCGCGAGCGGCGGCGGCGGGCGGAGCGCATCAGCACGGCCTGCGCGGAGCGCGCCTGGTCGCCCTTCTTCGGGACGACCTGCGTCCACGATCCGTCGCCGCGAAGCTCCCAGGCGGTCGTGTCGTCGAGCAGCGCGCCCAGTGCTGCGCCCAGCCGCTGCTGCAGCCGCGCGTCCTCCACCGGCGCGACTGCCTCGAGGCGGTGGTCGAGATTACGCGGCAGCAGGTCGGCGCTGCCGACGTAGTACGAGCGCTCGCCGCGGGCCTCGAAGTGGAAGATGCGGCTGTGCTCGAGAAAGCGCCCGAGGACGCTGCGGACGCGGATGTTCTCGCTCAGCCCTTTCACGCCGGGGCGCACGGCGCAGATGCTGCGCACGATCAGGTCGATCCTCACCCCGGCCTGCGAGGCGAGGTACAGCTCCTCGATGATCGCCCTGTCGCTGAGGTTGTTCACCTTCAGCCGGATGCGCGCCTTCTTCTTCGAGGCCGCCGCCTGGGCGACCTTGCGGATCTCCTCGATCACCCGCTCGCGCAGGTTGAACGGCGCCACGAGCAGCTTCCGGAACTGCTCCGGCCGGCCGAAGCCGGTGACGTAGTTGAAGAGGTTGGCGACGTCCTCGGCGATGTCGGCGTCGGCCGTGAAGAGGCCGAAGTCCTCGTAGACCCGCGCCGTGGCCGAGTGGTAGTTGCCGGTGCCGATGTGGACGTAGCGCTTGAGGCCACCGGCCTCGCGGCGGACGACGAGCGTCGCCTTCGCATGGATCTTCAGGTTCGGGAAGCCGTAGACGACGTGGACGCCGGCGCGCTCGAGCGCCTGCGACCACTCGATGTTGCGGCGCTCGTCGAAGCGCGCCTTCAGCTCCACCAGGCACACGCTCTGCTTGCCGTTCTCGGCCGCTTCGATCAGGGCG
>JBKPSO010000250.1:0-7131 GCA_046735055.1 Actinomycetota bacterium | reverse complement strand
ACGCGAGCGTGCACAGCAACGTCGTCAAGGTCACGATCCTCCGGCTACGGCGGAAGCTCGGCGAGCCGCCGGCGATCGAGACCGTTCCCCACGTCGGCTACCGCATCTGGGCATGATGATGCTGGGGACGGGACATGCCCGCCCCCAGTTCGCAAGCAGCTAGTTGAGGGCGACAAAGAAGCCCTTGTTGGCGGCAGCGCCGGTCGAGCTGTAGGTGTGGACTTCGACCTCGTACTTCGAGGAACATTTGTCCTGGTCGGTGCTGACCGCGATCTGGCCGGGTGCGTCGGCCAGGTCGAGGGTCGCAACGACGTTTTTCACGGCGCTGCTGTCGTAGCTGATGCAGTAGATGCCGGTGCCGTGTTGATCGACGTCGCTGTCGTCAATGCCCTTCGCCTCTGAGCTGACATCGCCGTCGTCCGTCACACGTGCGTAGGCGAGGGCGGATCCGTTCGCGCCGGCTGTTCCGGTCGCACCGGTCGCACCGGTCGCACCGGCCGGGCCGGCCGGACCAGCCGGACCGGCCGGCCCTGCGGGTCCGGTTGCACCGCCTGGAAGCTGGCCCTCCTTGAAGTCGGCGGCGAGCAGTGAGTGGTTTGCGACCTTGCTCGAGACAATCGAGTTCGCCTTCAGCTGAGCCGTCCCAACGCTGTTGTTCGGGATCGATGTGACAGCGGCGACGCCGCTTCCGGCCAGAGCGACGAACAGGACAATCGCCGCCACGGCCATTGGCGGCGACGGCTTCGTCCATCTCTTCTTCACGTGAATCACTCCTTTCGACCCGATCGGCTTGGCGCGAGTAGGACCGGCGCGGCCATCGGGGTCAATCGGGATTTACGACCCGATCTAGGGTCCCGTCCTCGTCGGGCCTCCTGGGTTTGGCAGGAGCTTCTGGCAGGCGCGCTCGGCCTTCCTCAGTCGGGGCGAGGTACGACTGAGCCCGGCCGGCAGGATCAAGAACACCGTTCCTCCGCTTACCTTCGGGTCGGGGAAGGTGGGGATGCCGTGGCGGCGGACGCAAGCGACCATCTTGCGCGCGCGCGCCAGAGCCGGTGCCAGCGGGTTGCCCCCCAGCGCGATCCAGACGTTCTTCGGCGGAGGCGAGGATGGGCCACCGCCGACGATCGTCGTTGTCGGGGCCTGCGCGTTCGCCGGGCCGGACAGCCCGATGACCGCCGCCGCGAGAAGGCCGAGACCGGCAAGGACGATCAACGCCCCGACCCCCCGGCCCAGTCGGGCAAGCTCCGCTCGCCGGGCGGTGTTCGTCTCCGTGCATCGCGTCGGTGCCATACGGGTGCCTTTCTTTCGGGGACAACTGCTCGGGCGCATCGTGGAAGCTGGGAGGTTCCAACGGGGTTACGTGAGCCGTAACCGCCGTGCAACCCGCAGATCAGGCACGATTTACGGGCGTTGATCGAGACGATCCCCGAAACGGGGTGCGAGGCGTGACCCGGGCGATGCCGTTCCGCAACCTGGCGCGCCGGCTCCTACCGCGCCGGACCGTGCGGCTGCGTCTGACGCTCGTCTATGCGGGACTGTTTCTCGTCTCCGGTGCCGGCCTGCTCGCGATCACTTACGTGCTCGTCAGGCACAACACCGAGGACGTCCTCGTCGGGAAGTCGAACGGCAGGAGCTTCGTCATTTCCCAGCAGGATGGAAAGACGCCGGCCGGCCCGCTGAAAGCGAACCAGACGCTCACAGGCAAGTTCGGCCCGGGCTCTCCCTCGCCGCGGCTTACCCCTCAGCAGCTGGCAGCCCGGGCAAGACGCGATCTCACTCTGGCGAAACACCAGCACAACGTGGAGATGCGCCAGCTGCTCGTGCAGTCGGGGATCGCGCTGGGGATCATGGCGGCCCTGTCGATCGTGCTCGGCTGGTTTGCCGCGGGGCGCGTGCTGCGCCCGCTGCGCACGCTCAACGAGCGCACGCGCGCGATCTCGGCCAGCAACCTGCACAAACGTCTCGCTCTCATCGGCCCGGACGACGAGCTCAAACAGCTCGCGAACACGTTCGACGATCTGCTCGGCCGGCTGGAGGCGTCCTTCCAGGCGCAGCGCCAGTTCGTCGCCAACGCCTCCCATGAGCTGCGCAGCCCCCTCGCGCTCGCCCGCACGATCTCCGAGGTCGCCCTCGGCGACCCCGAGGCGACCGTCGATTCCCTGCAGACGAGTCACCGCCGAGTGTTGGCCGCGGGAGAACAGCAGGAGCGTCTGATCGAGGCACTTCTGACCCTCGCCCGCTCCGAGCGTGGCTTCGACCGGCGAGACCCGTTCGACCTCGCGACGATCGCAAACCGGGTCCTCGCAACTTTCCGGCCGGAAGCTGATCGCCGCGGCGTCTACGTCCATGCAACTCTGCAGCCGGCCGCGACTGCCGGAGATCCCCGCCTGGCCGAACGGCTCGTCGCCAACCTGGTCGCCAACGCCCTCCGCCACAACCTGCCGGCGGGCGGCCGAATCGACCTCACAACCTCGACCCGTGACGGGCGGGCGATCCTCTCGGTCGTCAACAGCGGGGCGGTCGTGCCGCCGGATCAGGTCGAGCGCCTCTTCCAGCCCTTCCAGCGCCTCGGCGCCGAACGGACCAACCACAGCGACGGAGTTGGCCTTGGACTCTCGATCGTCCAGGCAATCGCCGCCGCCCATCAAGCGACCGTCGCAACAACGGCACAGATAGCAGGTGGGCTGACAATCGAGGTCAGCTTCCCGCCGATTCGCGCGCACCCGGGTGATCCTCCGGCCGAGGCGCGACGCCTACCGATCCTCCCTCGCGCCCTCTCCTTGGGAACCGGCGAGAGAATCTAAGCGCGGCCAAACGTCGACGTCGACCTGCCCGCGCTACACCGCGCAGACCGCCTCGATGTTGTTGCCACCGGCAGTCCGCGCCTGTATGCCTGACAACGCCCTCGTCGGAGCGCCTCATCGAGAATCAGCTCGAGAACATCGGCTGCGGCGTCGATTCACGCGCCATCGCGCTCGGCAAGCAAAGACCCCCGACAACGTCGATCACTCCGCAAACGACTGCATCAACAGCTACACGACTTGCGGAACGAAAATCATCGCTGACGCAATGACTTCTACTGCACCTGCACGTCGAGGACCTACCGGCGTCGACAGTTACTGGTCGTCAGATGTGTATTCGCGTGTTGATTGCTTTCGCTAACGCTGAGTGCAGCAATAGCGGCCGACGCCGCGGCAGAAACGACGAAGGAAAGTTGGATGCCTGCGGGGATGAGCATCAGCGTCATCTCGACGCCGGATCGAATGCTTCGTGGCTTCCAGGTCGGGCTCGACTGTGGAAGCGCCGCGGCCCGGTAGGGGAGCCGGCGATGGGTATCGGTGTCGTCCTCGTGCGTTCTGCCCTAGCTGTCACCATACTCTGCCCGCTCGCCGCGGCCACTGCGGCACCGGCAACCTCGATGGCTTCCGTCGGGTTCGCGACGAGCGGCGCGAACGGGACGCACAAGGTGACGTGCGCGCTTGGTCTCCGGCCGGGCCCGACCGGACTGCTCTGTGCCTCTCCGACAATTCGCCGCGGAGCGTACGATCAGCGGGGCGTCGTGCGGCTTCCGCTAACCGGGCCGGCCCGGGTCGTACCGTCGGGAAGCGACCTCCTGCTGGGGATCGACGGCAGCCGCGACGGCACAGGTCCGAGGCCGGTGCTCGGAACTACCCACGCCTGGGTGCGCGGCGGTTACCGGTGCGCGAATTCCCATGGAACCGTGACGTGTAGGCGCGGCGCCCACGGGTTCGTTCTATCGCCGAGCCGCCTTCGCGTCTTCTAAGCCGTGTGAACCTCGCGGAACTACGCGAGCCTCCAGAAGCACCCTGGTTTGCGCGGTCAGTATGGGCGGAACGTGTCAGTACGCAACCACCTGACTGTGCCGGGCGTGTGCCTTTCCCTGCGGTAAGAGAGATCCGCCCAAGTGGGTTCTCTTGCGTCAGCCCCACGAGGACAGCTCGGCGGTTAACGACTGCCGCGCATAGGCCATCGCCACATAGGCCATCGCCAACTGGGCGGCGGGATCGGCGAAAGTTCATGCAACTCGTCACCGTCGACGTCCTCGAGGCGCTGATGAACTCACCATAGGTGGCCCTGCGGATCTCGCACGCGAGCAACCCGTTCGCCAAAGGCGAGATCGGTGGGCTGCGTGACCACGCGGGCTCCGGCGGCGATTCGCCCGATCCAAGGTCTCTTGAGTGTCGGCAACGTAGACCCGCAGGTGCGACGGCAGGGCCGGCCAGCCCGGCTGCGCATCGAACAGCATCACGAAGGAGGCGCCCAACTCGACCTCGACGTGCCCGATCCGCGTGTGAGTCGCGTCGAGAGCGGCACGTCGCGGCGACCGTAGCGCGACTTCGGCGCGCCGAACGACCCGTGCCGGAGCCGTCTGCGGACGAGCACCCGGCGGCGGCCGAAGTCGATCGAGGCCCAGACCCGTGCCCGAACAGTCGCCGCCCAGCCGTGGATGGAAACGGCGGGTCAGCCCGTCGTTGGCCGCCGCTAGGTTTGGGCGGATGGCAACCGTTGGCCAATCCGACTACATACCTTCGAGCTAAACCGATGACGCTCAGGACTTGCATCGTCTGCGCACGACCCATCCCCCGAGAGCCACGCTGCCCGGCCCACCAGCTTCCACCTCGAGGTCGACCACACCGCCGGCTTAGAGCCCAGGTGTTAGCCGAGGAAGCGTTGTGCTGGACGAGTTGCTTGAGGAGCGGACGCTGCCCTACGACGAGGACGCGGTCGAGCGGATGCTGGGTCGCTGGCCGGCGGTGCGTTGCTGTTATGAGGCGGGCCCGACCGGCGGTGCGCTGCTGTTACGAGGCCGGCCCGGCCGGCTTCGGTCTCTATCGGCATCTGGTCGAGTGTGGGATCGAGTGTGTGGAGACCGGCAGCGGCTGTCGAAGTTCTGTCTGCGCCAGGGGCGGTTGCTGCCGACCAGCGCTTGGACGGTCATCCGTCGCAAGTGGCTCGGCGAGCAGCGGTTCGAGCACGCCGCCGAGCAGATCACCTTCGACACCTACCTGCACGCCGTCGATCTCGTCGACCGGCGGATCGAGATGCTCGAGCGCGCGATCCGTGAGACCGCCGCGCAGGGACCGTGGCGTGAGCTGGTCGCCCGCCTCCGTTGCCTGCGCGGGATCGACACGCTGACCGCGCTCGCGCTCGTCGCCGAGATCGGCGACTTCAGCCGCTTCCGCAGCGCCGAGGAGCTGATGGCCTTCGTCGGCCTCGTACCCTGCGAGCACTCCTCTGGCGAGCACCGTCGCCAGGGCTCGATCACCAGGGTCGGCAACAGCCACGTGCGTCGCCTGCTCGTCGAAGCCGCCTGGCACGCCCGCCGCCGGCCGAAGGTCGGCTACGAGCTCGCCCGCCGTCAACGTGGCCAAGACGCGCTCGTCGTCGAGCGCTCCTGGCGCTGTCAGCAGCGGCTCTTCCAGCGCTGGCAGCGGATGGCGGCGCGCGGCAAGCCGCACCAGAAGATCGTCGTCGCCTGCGCCCGCGAGCTCGCCGGCTTCGTCTGGGCGATCGCGACCGAGCAACCACTCAGGAGCGCCTGACCATCAACCCTCTCGACCTCGAGCAGCGGACGCGTCCAACCACACGGAGAACCCTCGAAGCCTCTATGCGGCACCCCAAGCGAGTGACCCGCGACCCTAGACCGAGGCAGCTCCCGACGGTACCCAGTCATGCCGTCCCGACCGGCGAATGTCATCCATGAAGAGGCGGGCCTGCGTCAAGGTCACGGGCCGCGGGTTGTTGTCCGCCCCGCCGCTGGCGGCGGCTGGGGCTTGGGCGGAAACGGTCCAGTCATCCATCCGGCCGCGCTGGGCGGGCCAGAGTGCCGTGCGGTGCTCGGGGGCTCAATCAGTATTTCGGCCGTCCATGCGGTAGCGAGGCCATGAACTTCCCTACGAGCTCGCCCGAGCGCGCATCCGGGCCGCCGGCGCAATCAGTCTGTCGGCGGGCCTCATCGTTTGGCCGCCGTGACATTCTTCGCGCGCGACTGGCCCGGAACCGTGAGACAGCGGATCTCCGCGTCGCGAAGACCGTAGAAGCAGAGGGTTAGCATGCGACGTGCGACCGCGACCTTGGCGATCTTGCGACCGCGCCGTTTGGCGATCCGCTCGAACGCGGCCCGCAGCGGCCCGCCGCCCTCAATAGCCTTCTGCGCGGCCTCGACCAACGCCCAGCGGATGTGCGGCGAGCCCTGCCGCGAGATGTGACCGAGCCGCGCCTTGTCGGCCGAGGAGCGCACCGTCGGGGTGAGCCCGGCCCAGGCACAGAGGTGACGTGCCGAGCGGAAGCGGCCGATCTCGCCGATCTCCGCGACCAGCAGCATCGCCGTGTACGGGCCGATCCCGCGCAGCCGAGTCAGCACCTCGACGCGCGGGTCGTGACGCGCGAGCGCGTCGATCTCCCGCTTGGCCTGCCCAATCTCCCGATCGAAGTCGTCGATCAAGCCGAGCAGGCTGTCGAGCCGCCGCCGCGCCGGCTCCCGCAACGGCAGCCCGGCCAGGAAGCGGCGCCCGCCGACGCCGAAGAGGTCGGCGTGGCCGTGCTGGATCCCTTGTCGGGCAAGCAGCGCGTGCACCCGGTTCTTCAGCGCCGTACGCATCCGCGTCAAAACGATCCGGTGGCGCAGCAGGTCGCGCAGGTCGCGCAGCTCGCGCGGCGCGACGTACGCCTCCGGCAGCAGATCGGTGCGCAGCAGATGCGCGAGCGTGCGTGCGTCGACCGCGTCCGTCTTCACCCGCGCCGCAGCGATCGCCTTCGTCCGCAGCGGGTGCGAGAGATGCAGCTCGTGCCCCTCCGCCTCGAGCAGCTCGGCCAGCCACTCCCAGCCGTAGGTCGCCTCCAGCGCCACCCGCAGCTCGTCACCCAGCTCGGCCAGAATCGCCTTCAACGCCTCCGGGTCGTTCGCGACCCGCCGCGAGAGCAGCTCTCTCCCCTGCTCGTCGAGCGCCGCGATCTGGGAACGCTTGCGATGGAGATCGATGCCGACGTAAATCATCTTGGGCCTCCTTCCGGTCCCGACGTCTTGGTCTCTACGGGCATAGCGCCCGCGGAGGACGGGGCTCAGGAAGCCCGCCTCTTCATGGCATCAGTCTGATCCACCGTCGCTGC
>JBKPSO010000249.1:0-8751 GCA_046735055.1 Actinomycetota bacterium | reverse complement strand
GCGGTTTTCGATATGCCGACGATATGCGCCAGCTCGTAGCATCTGGAGCGTGCGTGTGTTGCTCGTTGAGGACGAGCCCTACATGGCAGAAGCCATCCGCGATGGCCTGCGCCTGGAAGCGATCGCGGCAGACATCGCAGGTGACGGCGACACCGCTCTGGAGCTGCTGAGCGTCTACTCCTACGACATCGCCGTCCTCGACCGGGACATTCCCGGACCTACCGGCGACGAGGTCGCCGAACGCATCGTCGCCTCCGGCAGCGGCATGCCGATCCTCATGCTCACCGCCGCCGACCGTCTCGACGACAAGGCCACCGGGTTCGAGCTCGGCGCCGACGACTACCTCACGAAGCCGTTCGAGCTCCGAGAGCTCGTGCTCAGGCTCAGAGCGCTCGACCGCAGGCGCGCCCACCACAGGCCACCCGTGCGAGAGATCGCGGGTCTGCGGCTGGATCCGTTCCGCCGAGAGGTCTACCGCGACGGCCGCTACGTCGCGCTCACCCGCAAGCAGTTCGCAGTGCTCGAAGTCCTCGTCGCCGCCGAAGGCGGTATCGTCAGCGCCGAAGAACTCCTAGCGCAAGCGTGGGACGAGAACGCAGACCCGTACACCAACGCCCCGCGCATCACGGTCTCAGCCCTGCGCAAACGCCTCGGCGAACCCTGGATCATCGCCACCGTGCCCGGCGTCGGCTACCGCATCGACACGCAACCAGACACCGGGCGTGAGGGAGAAGAGCGTGGATAGAGCCCCTGGTCTGAGCGTTCGCCTCAAACTCACCCTCAGCTACGCCGGCTTCCTCATGCTCGCCGGTGCCGTGCTGCTCGCCGCCGGGTACTTCTCCCTTTCGCGTGGTGTGCACCCTGGTGTGATTTTCATAGTGCGCAGCCACGCCGACCTCGTGCGCAATTTCGCTCCGATCGCGGCCATCGTGATGGCGTTCCTGCTGGTATTCGGTCTGCTGGGAGGGTGGCTTCTCGCCGGCCGCATGCTCGCTCCCCTGACGCGCATCACCGACGCCACACGCGCGGCCGCGAACGGATCGCTCTCCCACCGAATCCAGCTGGAGGGCCGCAGAGATGAGTTCCGCGAACTCGCCGACAGCTTCGACACCATGCTCGCGCGGCTCGAAGCACACATCGCCGAGCAACAGAGATTCGCAGCCAACGCCTCCCACGAACTACGCACCCCGCTGGCGATCACGCAGACACTTCTCGACGTCGCGCGCAACGATCCGGACCGCGACAACGGCGAACTCGTCGACCGCCTCCACGTCGTCAACACCCGAGCGATCGACCTCACCGAAGCATTGCTCCTGCTCAGCCGCGCCGACCAGCGGTCCTTCACCCGAGAACACGTCGACCTGTCCCTCATAGCCGAAGAAGCCACTGAAACGCTCCTCCCCCTCGCAGAAAAACGCGGCCTCACCATCGAGACCTCCGGCGACACGACCCCCACCATCGGCTCACACGCGCTCCTGCTGCAGCTGAGCACGAACCTCGTACACAACGCGATCGTCCACAACCTGCCCGACCAGGGCACCGTCTGGATCACGACCAGAGTTCACCCCAAGAGCGCGGTGCTCACCGTCGAGAACACCGGCGAGAAGGTCACCCCAGAGTCAGTTGCCACGCTTGCCGAGCCGTTTCAGCGCGGCACCAAACGCATACGCACCGACCACGCAGGCGTCGGCCTCGGCCTCGCAATCGTCAAAAGCATCACCCAAGCACACGACGGAACCCTCACCCTCACCCCCCGGGCCGCCGGCGGGCTCCGCGTCACGGTGCAACTACCCGCCGCGCCACCGCACACTGGCAGATGACTTCTGCTTCGCGAACTTGAACTGCGACGCGAGCTCCGCGGGGACTTCCATCCCTTCAGAGAGCTTGAACCCAACCGCCCGCTTCTTGGGGTCATCGACGGTGTACATCACGTTGATCGACAGACCGCTCTCGTAGAAGACGTAGGCCGTTCGGATGTTCTCGACCTGGAACGAAGAAGCCTCGAGAGGGCGAGACGAGATGACGATGTCGCGTTCTTCCTTGAGGATCCGGTGCACCCAGTCGATGGTCGTCTTGGCCTTGCTCGCAGGCTCAACCGTGAAAGCGTGGTCGTACTTGTTCTTGAAGTAGCGGGCCTCGTTCGCCCGCAGACCAGCAAGCGCCGCTGCGACCGGCGAGGACTCCAGGCCGACGGTCGAAACGGCGTTGAAATCCACTATGTAAGGCATCACACACTCCGCGAACGAGCCAAGGCATGTCCGCTTACGTCAGCCCGAGGCTAACTCGACCGCGAAGCCCGCGAAGCGCGACTTCACCACCGCCGCCTCGTCGTCGAGGCGCTCGCAATCCTCGACGAGAGCGGCGTACGCGCCAAGGACAGATCACCATGTGCAACACCCTCTGCCATCCCCGGCCGACCCTTCGGGCCGCCGACCGCACCGCACGCCGAACCGGCACGGGTTCATCGTGGCGAACAGACAACATCCCGCGGGTACGAGACGCGAGCCGGCGGCGCTTGCAACTCGGCCGCGAGTTCGATCCGGCGCGGCGCGCTCGTGAGCTCCCATCGCGACACGCCGAGGCCAGCGATCCGCATGTCGGCAAGCAGGTCGAACAGGTCCTCGGTCATCTCGTCGACCAGGGCCAGCAGAGCCATCGTCGCATCCTCAGTCACCGAGACGAGCACGTGGAATCCGCAATCCCGGAGGCCAACTACTACTCTCGGGTGATCGCTCGCCGGGATTGAGCTCGATCGAGCGCCGCGAGGCCCACAGACGAGAAGTGGTGGGCGGACTCGTCGGCCACGGCTCAGCCCCGGTTGTGGTTGACGACCTCGACGTTGTGCCCGTCCGGGTCGAGCACGAACGCGCCGTAGTAGCCCGGGTGGTAGACCGCGCGCTCGCCCGGCGCGCCGCGGTCCTCGTAGCCGGCCGCGAGCGCGGCGGCGTGGAACGCGCGCACCGCCGCGTCCTCGCGCGCGGGGAACGCGAGGTGGACGTGCTCCGTGAGCGGCCGCTCGTCCCGGACGAGCGAGAAGCTGTAATCCGGGCCGGACAGCTGCACGCGGCCGGGCTCGTCTTGCGCCAGGCGGAGCCCGGCATGCGGGGCGATCGACGCGTAGAAGCGCCGGGAGGCCTGCGGGTCGCGGACGCGGAGCCACAGGTGGTCGACGCGGCCGTCGGGCACGGCGTCCTCGCGGTCGGCGTGGACCGCCTCGACGCTGTTGCCGTCGGGGTCGAGCAGGAACCCGCCGTAGTACGTCGGGCTGTACTGCGTGCGTGGTCCCGGCGCGCCGTCGTCGCGGTACCCCGCGTCGACACCCGCCTGCCAGAACGCGTCGACCTGCGCGCGGTCGCGGGCGCGGAAGCCGACGTGGAGCCCGCGGGTCACCGGGTGCTCGCGGTCCGTCGGACCAATGTCCCAGTCGTCCCACTCGACCAGCTCGGCGTACGCATGGCTGGGCTCGGCGCCCAGGACGCTCAGGACGGTGCGGTAGAAGCGCTCGGAGGCCGCGAGGTCCGAGACGGCGATGCCGACGTGGTCGAACACCCGCCCGAGGCTACCGTTGCCGGCATGCTCGGGTGGATCAAGGCCGAATCCGAGCGCGCGTGGTGGCACGCGCCAAACGGCTAGCTCGTATAGACCGTAAACCACGAGCACCGCGCTGCTTCGCTTCGCAGCGAGTGCCGCACGGACAGCCAGCTGCGGAGGCGGCCGGCTGTCCGTGCGGTCAGGATCTGCCGAATGAGCCGGACGAGTTCACGTCGCTCCCCGCGTAGCTCGAACGGTTTGTGGCTGGTGGCGGCCATCGCTGATGCTCCTTTTCAAGAGGAGGGCTGGTGGGCTGGCGTTGGGTTGGGGGAGCCGTGTGCGGCTCCCCCAACCCGTCTAGGCTGCGAGGTCTAGTGCCGGCTCTTCCTCGACGACGGGCGCCGTCGTCTGTCGGGTGTTCCGTGCTAGGACTGCGTATCGGCAGGGTCGATCAGGCGGCTTCTGCCTCGTAGGCGAGCGCCGGCAGGGCCGCGAGCTCCGGCTCGGCCTCGAGCGCCTCGGCGACGCGTGGCCTGCGCGGGATCATGAACGCGGCGAGCGCTCCGAGGGCGAGGGCCCCGGCGCCGATGAAGAGGGCTGGGTGCATCCCGTCGACGAAGCTCTGGCCCGTGCCGTAGCCGCCGACGTGGGCGAAGATCGAGGCGAGCACCGCGACTCCGAACACGCCGCCCAGCTCGCGGATCGCGTTGTTGGCGCCGGACGACTTGCCCTCCTCCTCCGGCCGCACCGCCGAGAGAACGAGGTTTGCCACCGGCGCGAAGAAGAGCGCCATGCCGACGCCGGCGACGATGAACGGGCCGATCAGCTCCAAGTACGGCGTCGTGGGTGTCGTCACCGACGCCATCCAGGCGAGCGCGCTCGCCTGCATCGCGAGGCCGACGCCAATCAGGTTCTTTGCCGGGATCTTGTCCGAGAGTGCTCCGGCGAGCGGCCCGATGAACATCGGCGCGAGCGTCCAGGGCAGGAAGCGTAGGCCGGAGCCGAACGGCGAGTAGCCCTGCACCGTCTGGAAGAACTGCGCCAGGCTAGGTTGCTTTATCTCAACTTCCTGCTAGAATCTTCGTATCGGACCGCACGAGCGGCCCCACCGAAGGGAGGAAGCATGACCACCACCCCCGGCACCTGCACCCTCGAGGATGACGGCGACGGCGAGTCCGGCCCGCACCTCAGCGTTGACCTAAACGAGGATTGCCCCACGCACGGGCGCGGGACCGCGTGGGCGGAGGCGAACGGCATCGACTACGACGCCGACGACGTTCCCACACCGCCCTGGATGGAGAGCGACTCATGAGCCCCAAGACCAAGCCCACCAAGCCGATCGACGTGTACGTGCGCGTGAGCGATGTGAAGGGCCGCGACGTCGAGGCGGAGGGCGGCACCGCCGCCGAGCAGGAGAAGCGCTGCCGCGCGCAGCTCACCGCGCTCGGCCTGGAGGTCAGCCCGGAGTCACCCTTCACCGACCTCGACGTGTCGGGCGGCAAGACATCACGCCCGCGGTTCGACGTGGTGAAGGAGCGGATCGCAGCCGGCGAGTCGGGCGGCATCATCATGCTCAACCTCGCGCGCTTCGGTCGCAACCGCCGCGTGGATGAGGACATCCTCGAGCTCGAGGAGCTCGGCGGCACGGTCATCTCCGTCGAGGAGAAGCTGGACACCAGCACGCCGTCGGGGCGCTTCGCCCTGACGATCCTCTCGGCGGTGAACACGCTCTACCTGGAGAACGTCCGGGTGGGCTGGGCGAAGGCGAACGGCAACGCCGTCGCGCGCGGCGTGAAGCCCGGGCGCACGCCCTGCGGCTACCGCCGCCTCACGGGCGGGCAGCTGGAGACGGACCCGGAGACGGCGCCCGTCGTGCGGGCGGCATTCGAGGCCCGGGCGAAGGGTGGCTCGTGGACGCAGGTCGCGGCGATCCTCACGGACGGCACGGGCAAGCGCTGGAGCCTCAAGGCGACCGAGAAGCTGACGCGCAACCGCAGCTACCTCGGCGAATTGTCGTGGGGCGGGCACACCAACTTCGACCCGGAGCGCGCGATCGTCGACAACGCCCTCTTCGAGCGGGTGCAGCGGCAGCGCAAGAACGGCACCCGGCACAAGCGCCGCGCACCGGGCATGCTCACGGGCGTCGCCGTCTGTGCGGGCTGCGGGCACCGCATGACTCAGGACCGGAACGCGCGGACCGAGTTCTACCGCTGTTCGGCATCACACGGCGTGTGCGACGAGCGGGCGAACATCACCCACCGCATCATCGAGCCCTGGGTCGCCGCGCAGGTCATCGACTTCTACCTCGGGGCGTTCGAGCGGACGGATACGCCGGATGATCGCACCTCCGAGCTCGAGGCGGCGATCCAAGCCGCTGAGACCGCCTTCACCGAGGTCGAGGAGCTGCGCGGGCAGATCAGCCCGGCGGCGTATGCGAAGGGCATCTCGGCCGCCGAGGAGGCTCTCGACACCGCCCGTGACGCACTCGCTGCGTACACCCCCGAGGCCGAGCTGCCGCCCCGTGCGATTCTCGTCCGTCTCAAGGAGACCGCCGACCGCGACGAGGCCGAGGCCCGCGAAGAACTGCGCGAGCTGATCGCCCGCGCGGTCGACAAGGTCGAGGTACACCGCGGACGCGGACCCGTCGAGACGAGGGTCAGCGTGTACTGGGCTGACGGCAACATCACCGGCCGCGACGAGCCGGACATCCTCGAGCTGCTCATGAATGCAAAGGAGGAATCATGAAACACCTCATCACTGCACTGCTCGTCGGGCTCGCACTCGCGGGCTCGGCGACAGCGACACCCGAGCAGCGCTACCTGCGGTTCTCGCAGCCGCTCTACTCGGTCTACCGCATCCAGATTGCTCCGAGCCGCAACGACCCGACCTATCACTACGGCGTCCGGACAACGTATGCCGACGGCTCAACCTACGCCTGCTGGCTCAAGACGGCGAGCGGAACCTTCTACTCGGCGGGTACACCCGCGCCGGTCTCGTACCTGATCGTGTGCCGTGAAGCCGCATCCCAGGTGGTCTCGCCAGACTCGGTGACCCTCACCTACTTTCGCAAGCTCGGTCCGCGGACACTTCAGGCCACGGCGTTTACGAGCAGTGACGGTGTTCTGGGAATCGACCGTAGCACCGCACACACCACCATCTTCAAGACTGGGTGGGTCCTGTGACCGTCGAGATCACCCACCCACCGGAGGGCACGCCGCTCGGCGGCGTGAAGCTCGTGACGTGCTACCTCGACGCGGACGGTCGCGAGTGCGCGAAGGAAGACGCCGCGCAGCTGCTCGTCTCGGAGTACGACGCCGAGGGGCGCTGGCTGGGCGAAACGATCGCCCGGCTCTAGAGCACGCCGTACACGCACAGGATGACGAGCGTCGTGAGGATGACCTGGCACCCGGCGGCGATTGTGCGCACGAGCTCGTACCAGTGCCAGGGTCGCGCGGTCGCCAGGAGTGCTCGCTCACGGCGGTACGCGGGAGCTGAAGGGCTGTGTGCTGGAGGTCGCCGGCGGGGCGGGCCGCTCCGAGTGCGCGACCTTGGGCAGGCGACCGGCGCGAAGTTCGGTCTCCCAGTAGCGGGCCTCCTTCGGGTCGTCCGTCGTGAAGAAGGTCACCGCCGGCAGGTCGGGTCGCTGGATCTCACCGAGGAGCACGGGCGGCCCGTCCTCGGGTACGAACACGTAGCACGACATCAGGCGTGATCCTCGCTCTCGAAGTGCGGCGTCAGGGGGATGATGAGGTGGCCCCTCGGCGCCTCGGGCGGGGGCTCGTCCGCGGTCTGCTGCAGGAGAGCCACCGCCGCGCGCAACCGCACGTTCTCGTTCTGGCTCGTGAGCAGCCGCCGCAGCACCTCCGCCGCTCCGGGCTCGCGGTCATCTTCCTCGAAGACGGAGCGCGCGAGGTCGAGCATGCCCGGGTCCTTCATCACGCGCATGACGGTCTTCGTCGAGATCAGCATGATGCGCGCGACCTCCGTGCGCGAGAATCCCTGCCCGACAAGACGGGCAACTCTTTCGGCATCGACCTTGCGCTGCGCCGTCACCAGTTCCAACTCCACACGCCGACGATGCGGCCCACGTGTTCGGGTACGCCTTCCAGCTTCTCGAGGTCGCGATCCTCGGGCGGCAGGTCCTCGGGTCGCGCACCTCCGTCGTGCAGCTGCTGACCACGAGGGCGTCTGCGCTTCGCGCGGCGGAGGTCGGCAGGGTTGCCCGCCTTCACCGTTGCGGCGGGTCTCGTGCCCTCTCGTGGGCGCTTCGCTGCCTTCTCGTCGTGCTCGCGCAGGTAGCGGTACAGCGTGCGGGCGGAGATACCCAGCTCCTCGGCGATGTCGCGCACGGAATCACCGGCTGCACGGCGCTCCGCTGCATCGGTGAGCGCGCGGGCGGTGATCTTGGGCGTGTCGCGTTTGATCATTGGGTCTCAGCAGACCGCATGGACTCGTGACAGACGGGCTGTCACGGTGTCATGCGGGTTCGAGAGCTACGGTACCGCGGGTTGGTCCCGTGCTGGGTCGCCGCGTGTCCCACCGCGTAGAAGTTGGGGAATGAGGCAAAGTCCCTGCAAGTCGAAGGGTTTGCGGACCCTAGCATTGGCTAGGTTCACCCAACTCAACCGCAGTAGGCAGGAGACTCTGGCCCAGGGCGGCGGATTCGCTGGAGGGATGACTACAGCGGGCTGTTCCTTCCCATCATGTTGATCGCCGTCTTCCGGCTGACGAGCTGCTGTAGCCGGATCAATTGGCGCGTGGCGAAGCCGGTGATGACGCGCGGCGAGCGACGCTTCCGCAGCGCAGCCACCAGCTCCCGTGCCGCGCTCTCCGGTGATTGCACGAGAACACGCGGAAAGGTGGCCACCGACTTGCCGGCGGCATCGTGGAATCGGGTGGCGATGACTCCTGGGCAGAAGCAGAGGACATAGACGCCGTTCCCCTTGTTCTCCCACCACAGCGTCTCGCTCAGCGTCGCCACGAATGCCTTAGTCGCCGAGTATGCCGCGTTCCCAGGGAGTGGCGCGTACGCCACGAACGACGCCGTGTTGACCAGAGCGTCGCCGGGCTTGGCCCCGCGGAGGTATGCGTGCGACAGCACGCTCACGCTCTCCATGTTCAATCTCATCATGCGCAGCTGATCGTCGAGCGAGAGCTCCGCGAAGCGGCCGTACAGGCCGGCGCCGGCGTTGTTGATCAGGACGTCGTAGTGCCGCACGG
>JBKPSO010000248.1:0-30500 GCA_046735055.1 Actinomycetota bacterium | reverse complement strand
GCTCCTGACCGCGGCAGCCGGCGGTTGGGGCGACATCTTCTCCGCCGAGTGGGCGCCGCTCGGCGTGGCAGCCGCCCTCGGGATGCTGGTCTGCCCGCAGGTCTCCTTCACAGCCGGGCTCCTCGTCGTCTTGCCCGTCGGCCGGCGTCGGCACGAGCGCCGCCTGCCCACGGCCGAGGTCGCGTTGCTCCTGCGCCGGACGCGGGTCGCACTCGCATTCGGTGCGCTCTCCCTCGCCTCGGTCGCGGTATACGCCCTCGAGTTCCGCGCGGGGTTCTCGTCCTGGTACGTGCTCTCGGTCGTCCCCGCCGCCGCCGCGCTCACGCTCCCGCTCGCCGCCGCCGCGCTCCCGACGCGCCGGGCGGCCGCCGTCAAGTCGTCCGTTCCTGGTGAAGCCGGGGACGTCTTCGACGACCTTCCGGTCGAGCTGCCTCGCCGGCCCTGGCTGCTGCTTGCCGCGACTGCCTGCGCGGCAGCCCTTGCCGGCCTCGTCGCCGGCGGGATCACGAACGAGGGCCCCCGGAACGCGGTCGCCGAGCTCGTCCTCGTCGTCGCCGGCTTTCTCGCGTTCGGCAAGAGGCTGGGCCTGCGCCGCTAGCATCGGCCGCATGGCGGTCGCAAAGCCGAAGGAGTACCTCGCGGACCTGAATCCGGTCCAGCGGGAGGCGGTCCTGACCACCGAGGGACCGCTGCTCGTGGTCGCGGGCGCCGGCTCGGGGAAGACGCGTGTCCTCACCTACAGGGTCGCGCACCTGATCTCCGCCTGCGGCGTGAAGCCGAACGAGATCCTCGCGATCACGTTCACGAACAAGGCCGCGGGGGAGATGCGCACCCGCCTCGAGAGCCTGCTCGGCAATGTCGCGCGCGCGATCTGGATCCTCACCTTCCACGCCGCCTGCGGCCGAATCCTCCGTCGCGAGGCCCCGCGGCTCGGCTACCGCTCGAACTTCACGATCTACGACCAGGCCGACCAGGTCAGGCTCGTCAAGCAGTGCCTCGAGGATCTCGAGCGCGACCCGAAGCGGTTCGTCCCGCGCGGGATCCACGCCCAGATCTCGAACGCGAAGAACCAGCTGATCGGGCCGGACGAGTACATGAGCCGCGTCGCCTCGTTCTACGACCAGACCGTGGCGGAGGTCTACGCGCTCTACCAGAAGCGGCTCCACGCCTCGAACGCGATGGACTTCGACGACCTGCTGATGCTCACGGTCGAGGTGCTCGAGCGCTTCCCGGAGGCGCTGAAACGCTGGCAGAAGGCGTTCCACTACGTCCTCGTCGATGAGTACCAGGACACGAACCACGCGCAGTACCGCCTGCTGCAGCTCCTGGCCGGCGAGCACCGCAACCTCATGGTCGTCGGCGACCCGGACCAGTCGATCTACGCCTTCCGCGGCGCCGACATCCGCAACATCCTCGAGTTCGAGCGCGACTTCCGCGATACGAAGGTGATCCCGCTCGAGCAGAACTACCGCTCGACGAACACGATTCTCCGCGCCGCGAACCACGTCATTCAGAACAACCGCGAGCGCAAGGAGAAAAACCTTTGGTCGGAGCTCGGCGAGGGGCTCCCCGTCCAGGTGATCGAGGTCGAGGACGAGCACGCCGAGGCGCGGTTCCTCGCCGCCGAGATCGCCGCGCTCGTCGAGGAGGGCTACTCCGCCGACGAGGTCGCGGTCTTCTACCGGACGAACGCCCAGTCGCGCGTGCTCGAGGACGTGCTCGTCCGCCAGGGGATCGCCTACCAGGTGGTCGGCGGCCCGCGGTTCTACGAGCGCGCCGAGATCAAGGACGCAATCGCCTACCTCCAGGTGATCGACAACCCGTTCGACGCCGTCTCGCTGACGCGGATCGCGAACAAGCCGCGGCGCGGGATCGGTGACGCCACGCTCCAGCGCCTCCAGGCTTACGCCGACGCCCACGGCATCTCGCTCTTCGAGGCGCTCGAGCACGCCGAGGCGGCGGGCGTCGGCGGGGCGCCGCTGAAGAACGTCGTGGCCCTCCGGACGCTCCTCTTCTCGCTGCAGTCGGCCGCGCAGGAGCTGAAGGTGCCCGAGCTGATCGAGGCAGCGCTCGAGCGCAGCGGTTACCTCGCGGCGCTCGAGGCCGAGCGGACGATCGAGGCACGTGGCCGGATCGAGAACCTCCAAGAGCTCGTCGGCGTCGGCCAGGAGTACCTGCAGCAAGCGCAGGAGCCGAGGAGCCTCTCCGGCTTCCTCCAGGAGATCTCTCTCTATTCCGACCAGGACGCGATCCGCGGCGAGCAGAGCCTCGTCACGCTGATGACCCTCCACAACGCGAAGGGCCTCGAGTTCAAAGCCGTGTTCATGATCGGAATGGAGGAGGGGATCTTTCCGCACGTCCGCTCGATCGAAGAGCAGGGCGTCGAGGAGGAGCGCCGGCTCGCCTACGTCGGCATGACCCGCGCGGAGGAGCGGCTCGTGCTCACCCACGCGACGTCACGCTCGCTCTGGGGCAGCCGCACTTTCAACCTCCCGTCGCGCTTCCTCGACGAGCTGCCGGAGGAGGGTGTCGCCCGCGAACGGCTGCAGCCCGCTTCGTGGAGCGGTTACGGCGCCCCCGGCGTGCAGCCGCGCGAGGACGTTCCGTCACTTGCCGCCGGCGACTCCGTTCGCCACGGCACGCTGGGCGAGGGCGTCGTCCTGCGGGTCGAGCCCGGCGGCGTCGTCACCGTCCGCTTCGCGGACGACGGCGCCGAGCGGCGGCTGATGCTCGATTACGCGCCGCTGGAGAAGATCGCCTAGTGGAGATCCGGCCCGTCGAGAATGTCGAGGAGCTGCGCGATGCGGCGAACGCGATCGTCCACTACTTCGGGCGTGAGCGGCCGGATGAGCAGTGGGCCGAGCGCTGGCTGAAGAACTTCCAGCTCGACCGCATGCACGCCGCCTTCGAGGGCTCCGAGATCGTCGGCGGCGCGGGCGCGTTCACGTTCCGGATGACCGTGCCGGGCGGCGCCGCGCTCGAAACGGCCGGCGTCACCATCGTCGGCGTCCTCCCGACCCACAGACGGCGCGGGATTCTCCGCTCGATGATGCGCGCCCAGCTCGACGACGTGCACGAGCGCGGCGAGCCGCTTGCCGCGCTCTGGGCCTCGGAGGAGACGATCTACGGCCGCTACGGCTACGGCCTCGCGTCGCTCGTGCTCGGGCTCGAGATTCCACGCGTGCATGGCGCGTACCGGCCGGGGGTCGAGCGTGTCGGCAGCGTGCGGCTGGTCGATCAAGAGACGGCAGCGAAGCTGATGCCGCAGATCTACGACGACGTGCAGCGCGTGACGCCGGGCATGTACGAGCGCCCGGCTTCCTGGTGGGAGGTTCGCGTGTTCTCGGATCTGCCCGAGTTTCGCTTCGGCGGCGGCCCGAAGCAACTCGCCGTGCTCCAGGTGAACGGCGAGCCGCAGGGATACGCGATCTACCGACTGCACGTCTCGTTCGGGAGCATGGGGCCAGAGACGACGCTGCGGACGATCGAGGTGATGGGCGCAAAGCCCGACGCGACCGCCTCGATCTGGCGCTACCTGCTCGACGTCGACTCGACGCAGAAAGTCGCCGCCGGCCTGCAGCCCCTCGACAGCCCGCTCTTTCTCCTGCTCGCGCGGCCGAACTTCTCGCGGCCGACGATCTCGGACGGTCTCTGGCTGAGGCTCGTCGACGTCGGCGCAGCCCTCTCCGGTCGCTCCTATGCCGAGGACGGCCGAGTCGTCTTCGACGTCCGCGACGAGTTCTGCCCGTCGAACGCGGGCCGCTGGCAGCTGGAGGGCGGCGAGGCGTCGCGCACCGACGACGATACCGACCTCGCACTCGACGTCGCCGACCTCGCCTCGATCTACCTCGGCGGCTTCACGTTCCGGGCGCTCGCGCGCGCCGGCCGCGTCGAGGAGCTGCGCGACGGCGCCATCGATCGCGCTGACGCCATGTTCCGCTCGGACGTCGCGCCGTGGTGTCCCGAGATCTTCTGAAAGCTGAAAGATCTCTATTGAATCCGTCAGGGGTGTACTAAGGGGAAAATGACGTTGGGGTCTTATGCGGCCTTGGTTAGCGTGACGGTGTGGCCGAGGTGTTCGAGCTGGGCGACGAGGCGTCGCGTCTGCCGTTCGGGGTCGCGGCGGGCGAGGTAGTCGCCGCCGAGGTCGTTGTAGAGCTCGCCTGTTGTGAGCATGTGCCAGCAGGCGCAGAGGATCGAGTGCTTGACGGCGCCGAGTGCGCGGCCGTGTCCGAGCTGCGACCGCTTGCGGCGGTAGAGGGCTTGCGGGTAGCTGCCGTTGGTTCGGATCGCGCCCATGGCGGCGTCTTTGAGGGCTGCGTTGAGGTGCTGGGAGCCCTTGCGCGTACGTCCTGAGCGCCGTTTGCCGGCCGACTGGTCGTTGCCCGGACACTGGCCGGCCCAGGAGGCGAGATGCCCGGCCGTGGGGAACACGCTCATCTCGGTGCCGATCTCGGCAATCAGCAGCTCGGCGGTGCGCTGCTTGACGCCGGGGATCGTGGACAGCAGCTCAACCGCCGGCCAGATTCGACAAAGAGGCCGCTCGCAAGTACGGACCGGGATCGAGCTACAACGACGCCGAGCGCGCGGAGTGGGAGCGGCAGCTTCGCGAGGGAACCGTCGAGACCGTCCAGCGTGCTTTCGGAGACCCCGCCGATGCCGCCGATCGTGCGATCGACGGGATGATCGAGGACGACGCCCGCCATGCGACCGGCAAGTCTGCCTTCCAGCGTGCGCTCGAAGCCGAGTTGGACGAGCACGACTCACACGCCCGCCAGAACTCGCCGCACCTGAAGGCGCTGGCCGATGCGAACGTCCGAGAGTTCGAGGCCACACACGATGAGTCCGGCTACCCGCTGACCACGCAGGACGGCCTCGGGCGCGAGCACGGAGGGCGTCGGTGAGCTTCGGCAACTCCCAGCTCAGCTCGGAGGAGCGCCGCGTCCTGATCGAGAAGGTGGAGGCGAGCTTCGCGGAGCAGCGCTCGCGCGGCCAGGCCCCCGGCAGCTCGGAGGAGACGCTGGCGGAGCTGGAGCGCGACGCGCACGCGGGGCGGGACGTGAAGTTCGACCTCCGCTGCTCAGCCGACGAGAAACTCAGGTGGGCGGAAGCCGCCCGAGCGCTCGGCCTTAGCGCTTCCGAGTTCGTCCGCGACGTCGCCAACCAGGCGGCCGAGGGTTCTCGCGGGCGAGCCGGTCGGCGCGAGCTGACGCGCCCAGATCAAGTTTGCGCTCGTCGCTTTCCAGGCTCGACGCAGGGTTCTCCCGACCGTAGGTGCCCCAGATCATCGACCAGTCGTCCGCCGACAAGACTCGACTTGAAGCCACCCTCCGTTCTCGGTGGGGATCACAACCGACGCGGGGCGAGCCCCTTTACTGAGACACAGTCCCCTTCATGACGAAGGTTGCGGGCGATGCGTACCACGTGTCCACCACCTGGGTGCCCTTACCGTGGAGTCCCTTGTAGGACTTCGTGGCAGAGACGATCTGCCAGGGCTCGGATCCCGTGTTCAGGTTGATGGTGATCCGGAAGGTGATCGTCCCGTTCTTGCCGACCGCGACGCGGCGCACCCAGGCTGTGCTGCCTTTCTGCGTCCGGTAGTCGATGAGCCGACCCTTGTCTGTGATCGCGCCCGTGATCGTGAAGCGTCCGTTGGTGCCTCCGACGCCTCCGTTAGTGACGTGCGGCTCCTTCAAGATCTCCGAGCCGCGCAGTGTGATCCTGCCGCTCGCGGCTGTCTGCGTCGAGGCCGCAAGCGAGGCGGTCGCACCGACTGCGACCGAGACGACGAGCGGCAAGAGGATCGCTCTCTTCCACATTGGAAGCCTCTTTCCACGTAGGAGCCAGCCCGGCGATCGTACTGCCGTTCGCACCAGGAGGCCAGTCCCGGCCCTCGATCTCGGGGATTTTGGTGGCGGTCGTCGCTTCCACGCCGCGAGCTGACCTTCTGGGCTAGGCCGCTCGCAGCTCTTCGATCTTCGCCAGCAGCGTGGCGAGCAGCCGCTCCTCGTCCTCGACCGCCATCCTGACGTCCTCGGGTAGGGCGAAGCGCAACGCCTCGGCGCGTTCCTGAACGGCATCACGGAGCAGCGCCTCGTCGCGATCGAGTCGGGTGCAGGTGGGACAGGACACGCCCACATTGTCGCCACAGGGGACGACGAAAAGGGCGAGCGGCTGCCACGCGGCTGCCACAGAGCCGATTTGGGAGCACCAGTCTGCGGCTGCCAGGACGCCGATTCGGTATGGTTGAGCCGACCGGGGCGGTTAGCTCAGTTGGGAGAGCACCAGCTCGACAAGCTGGGGGTCACTGGTTCGAGCCCAGTACCGCCCACTGATAGGTAAGCCATTTCAGAAGCACCGAGGCCCTCCGAAGAGGGCTTCTTTCGTGCCTGAGTCAGATTGAGTCAGATCCGATCTCCCTGAGAGGCGGGAAGTCGCGGGCACCAGGCTCGCCGCCAGCCGTTCGCTGCGCGGCGACCGGTACGCCGGTAGGCCGAAAATCCGCTCGCCTTCTGCCAAGGCGAGCTTCTCGTCCTCGGGAAGGTCGAAAAGGCCCGCGCCGCGGCTCCACTCTCCGCGACCAGCTCCTCCGCCACGCCGTGTCCGACGACGGTCAGGAAGCGGACCTCTCTGCACGCCGGTCCGACCTGGTCGACGACGCGCGGGCGCTCTGCTCAGAGGTCGATAAGGGCGCCGCCATCCTGCCGCCGAGCCTTGCTCAGGCCAAAATACCGCGTGGCGTCACCGCTGGCCGCAAGGAACGGATTGCCCGTGGTCGTGGCGGACGGTGGACCGTCTGTTCGACGCGGTCCGGCAAGACCCGCGCTTCGCAGCGCTCGTCCGCTAGGCTCGCCCGCGGCTTGGATCTATACGAGTACCAGGGCAAGGAGCTCTTCCGGCGCGTCGGCATCCCGGTCTCGGAGGGACGTCTGGCGACGAGCCCGGAGGAGGCGCGTGCGGCGGCGCAGGAGCTCGGCGGTCAGATCGTCGTCAAGGCGCAGGTGCTGACCGGCGGTCGAGGCAAGGCCGGCGGGATCAAGCTCGCCGACAGGCCGGACGAGGCGGAGGAGCACGCGCGGGAGATCCTGGGGCTCGACATCCGCGGCCACGTCGTGCGCAAGCTCTGGATCGAGCAGGCCTCCGAGATCGCGAAGGAGTACTACCTTTCGGTCACCTTCGACCGCGGTGCGAAGCAGCCGTTGTTCATGTTCACGACGCAGGGCGGGGTGGACATCGAGGACGTGGCGGCCTCGTCGCCGGACGCGCTGGTGCGCCTGCACGTCGATCCGTTCGAGGGCTTCCAGCCCTGGCAGGCGCGCCGGCTGATCTACGGCGCGGGCGTCGAGGATGCCGAAGAGCAGAAGCAGATCGCCTCGATCGTCGGAAAACTCTACGAGGCCTTCGTCTCCTTCGACGCGATGCTGTGCGAGATCAACCCGCTGATCGTCACGTCGGCGGGCGAGCTGAAGGCCCTCGACTCGAAGTTCACGGTCGACGACAACGCGCTCTTCCGGCATCCCGACATCGCCGGGATGCGCGACCCCGAGGCCTACCCGCCGGAGGAGCGCACCGCGCGCGAGAAGGGCGTCACCTACGTGAAGCTGGACGGGTCGGTCGGGATCCTGGCGAACGGGGCGGGGCTCGCGATGTCGACGCTGGATGTGGTCGCGCTTGCGGGCGGCCGTGCCGCGAACTTCTGCGACCTCGGCGGCGGCGGGGATGCGCAGGGCGTGGTGGACGCGCTGGAGATCATCACCGGCGACCCGCAGGTTCGCTCCATCCTCTTCAATGTGTTCGGGGGGATCACGCGAACGGACGAAGTCGCGCGCGGGATCCTGCAGGCGCTCTCGCAGATGACGATCGAGCACCCGATCGTGGTGCGGCTGGACGGTACGAACGCGGAGGAGGGGCGGAGGCTGCTGGCCGAGGCTGCGCCGCCGAACCTCCACGTCGAGCCGACGATGATCGAAGCCGCGAAGCGTGCGGTGGAGCTCGCAGCATGAGTGACGTCTGGTCGGAGCGCGCGGAGGCGTATCGGCAAAGCGCGGCTCACCGGGAAGGGCCGGATCTCGACCTGATCGTCGAATGGGCCGCCGGCGCGAGGACGGCGCTCGACGTTGCGACCGGCGGCGGGCATGTCGCGCGGCGGCTGCGCGAAGCGGGGGTCGAGGTGACGACGCTCGATCCAGCGGCTGGGATGCAGCCGGACGTGGTGGCGCCCGCGGAGCAGCTGCCTTTCGCCGACGGCAGCTTCGACCTCGTCGTCTCGCGCCTGGGCGCGCACCACTTCAGCGACGTCCGCGCGGCGATGCGCGAGATGGCCCGGGTGGCGGCGAAGGCGGTGGTCGTCGTCGACAACACGTTCGGCGGCGGCGCGCTCGAGGAGGCCGAGCGCGTCCGCGATCCGTCGCACGTGCGCTGCTACACGCTCGAGGAATGGCAGACGCTGTTCGAAGACGTCGGCCTCGGCATCGCCGACGTGCGCTTTCTGCCCCAGCGCGTCGAGCTGGAGCCCTGGCTCGAGCGCGCGGGGTGCACGGGAGACGCGGCGGCGCGCGTGCGGGAGCTGACTGCCGACCGGACCGAGGACGGCTGGGTCACGCTCGAGCGCTTGGCCCTCAAGGGAGTCAAGTAGTGGCGATCGTCGTCGACGAGTACACGCGGCTCGTCGTCCAGGGCCTGACCGGGCGAGAGGGCTCCTTCCACGGGCTTCGCAACCGCGCCTACGGGACGCAGGTCGTCGCCGGGGTCACGCCGGGCAAGGGCGGCCAGGACGTCGAGGGGATCCCGGTCTTCGACACCGTCGCCGAGGCGGTCGCGGAGGCGGGCGCGAACACGACGATGGTCTTCGTGCCGGCGCCGTTCGCGGCGGACGCAATCTACGAGGCGGTCGACGCCGGGATCGAGACGGTCGTCTGTATCGCCGAGGGGCTGCCCGCCCACGAGATGCTGCGCGTCTACAACTACATCCGCCCGCGCGGGGTGACGATGATCGGCCCGAACTGCCCGGGTGCGCTCTCGCCGGGCACGTCGAACGTCGGGATCATCCCGGCAGAGATCTTCAGCAAAGGCTCGATCGGGCTCGTGTCGCGATCGGGCACGTTGACCTACCAGATCGGCCACGAGCTGACCGGGCTCGGGCTCGGCAACTCGACGATCGTCGGGATCGGCGGCGATCCGATCGTCGGCTCCTCGTTCATCGACGTGCTCGCCGAGTTCGAGGCCGACCCGGAGACCGAGGTCGTCGTGCTCGTGGGTGAGATCGGCGGTGACGAGGAGGAGAAGGCCGCCCGGTACATCGCGGAGGAGATGAGCAAGGCGGTCGTCGCCTACATCGCCGGGTTCAGCGCGCCGCCCGGGAAGACGATGGGTCATGCGGGGGCGATCATCACCGGGTCGTCAGGCACCGCGCAGGCGAAGAAGGAAGCGCTCGAGGCGAGCGGCGTCCGCGTCGGTACCTCGCCGACCGAGACCGCCCAGATCGCGGCCGAAGTCGCCGGCGGGCTGTAAGGCGCGCCTATCTCTCTGTGGAAGGGATGCCGCGCGCCCGGAGCGCGGCATCGACCTTCGCGCGGATGCTGTCGTCGAGCGACGCACCGCGCTCGGCCAACTCTTCGACGTCAGTGTCGGCCGTCGGCTTTGGCGTCGGGGTCAGCTTCTCCAGGCCGGCGTCGACCATGCGGAGGATGCTCTCCTCGATCCGCTTCTCGAGCTTCTTGCCGATGTCCTCCTCGTGCACCTCCGCGGTCGCCGAGCGCTCCGGCTCCCGCCCCGGTTGCTGGGCTGTCACGCCTTCGATTTCCAGCTCGTAGACGCGCTCGGGCTCGTCGAGTCCTTTCAGGTGCCGCTCGCCGAGCGGAAAGACCGAGACGCCCTCGGGCAGGCTCGAGCCGACGAGCGCCCGCGTCGTCTCCGAGAGCAGGACGTGACCGCCTGCGCCAGCCGTACAGATGCGTGCCGCCCGAACGACGTCGAGGCCGAGGTATCCCTCGTCCCCCACCGAGGGCTCACCGGTGTGGAGGCCGATCCGGACGCGTACCTCGACGCCGTTCCGCCAGTCGTGCCTCGCATGCGCGCGCTGTACCTCGACCGCTCCGGCGACGGCGTCCCGAGCGCGCGGGAAGGCGAAGAAGAAGGCGTCACCCTGCGAGTCGATCTCGGTCCCGTTCGCGGCCGCGAGCGTCTCGCGGACGAGCCGGCGATGCTCGCTCAGCACCTCGCCGTACCGCTCTCCGAGCTGCTTGAGCAGCTCGGTGGAGTCCTGGATGTCCGTGAAGACGAACGTGACGGTCCCGCCCGGGAGGGTGGACATGCCCGGCATCGTACGTCCGCACGAGGACTCTCGGCGTGCGCCTCTCGGCGCCGAATCGGCACAGACGCGCGCGCTCTTTCCGGGTACCGTTGCCGGCAGGGGAAAGGGGAGACACCCCCACCCTAGGGTGGGGGCGGAGGTCGAAAGACGCCTACCCGGCGACCTCCTCGAACTCCCGCACCTCCTGGCGCGCCTTCGCGCGATGCGCGTCCGCGTCCGGACGTTGGTCGTAGCGCTCGTCGAGGTACGCGAGGATGTCCTCGTCCCCGAGCACGACGTGACCGTCGTCGACGAGGACGGGAATCTCGTCGTCGCCCACCTCGGTGCGCAGCCAGTCGCGCTCGGCCGGCTCGGCTGGGACCTGGCGCGCGACGAAGTCGAGGCCGAGCTCGGTCAGCCGCTGCCGCACGCGATGCGAGTGCGGGCACCACTCTGCCTGGTAGAGCTCCATGCGGCCCGCATACCCGGCGGGCGCGCGCCTCAATCGAGCGGTTTCTCGAACAGGTTGCTCAGGCGCGCGATGCGCATGCCGGCACGCTCGTAGAGCCGGACTGCGCCTGTCGTGTTCTCCGCGTCGACGTCGAGGCCCACTCGCGCGCGGCCGCGACGCCTGAACTCCGCGAACGAGTGGAGCAGCAGCGCGAGGGCGAGGCCCCGGCGGCGCCATGCCCGGCGGACGCCGAGCGATCGCACCCATCCGACCTCGGGGTCGCCCGGGTCGTGGGGACGGCAGATGCACGCGCCGGCGAGCTCGTCACCGTCCTCGGCCAGAAACCAGAGCGAGAGATCCTGGTCAGGCCCCGAGGCGAAGTGCTCCCACTCCTCCAGCGTCTCCGGCTCGGGCTCCCAGTGGTCGGCGAAGGCGTCCTCGATCGCCTCGCGAACCCGCGCCAGGTCCTCACGCCGCGCCGTGCGGACCGAGATCCCCTCCGGCCAGACGGGCTCGCCCGGCTCCTCCGCGAGGGAGGCCACCATCCGCAGCGTGTGGCGGAAGAGCCGGTAGCCGCGCGCCTCGTAGATCGCCCGAGTCGCCTCGTCGTCCCCGGTCTGGAAGCCGCGGGCGAGCGCACCGTGCGCCGCGCGCTCGGCGGCGCGGCGCTCCATCGCCTCGAGGAGCGCGTCGCCCACGTCCGCCGGCGAGCCCGGCCGAAACCGCATGTCGATCCAGAACCGCTTCCGCTCCGCGCCGCCGTCGCCAACGTCCGCGTAGCCCAGCAGGGTGCCGTCCTCGCCGACCGCCACGCGCATGTCCCTGGCCGGATCGATCTTCGGCATCGAGAACCAGTGCTCGATCTCCGCGGCGGTCAGCGCATCGACGCCGAACAGCGCCTGCGAGTGAGCGTTCAGCAGGTCTGCGATCGCACCGGACTCGTCGGCCCGAGGCGCCCGGAGTTCCATCGTCTGAGTCTAGACTGGCCTCATCGGCACGATTGCGTTCACGCGGGGCGTCCCCGCGCCCGACTGCCTGCCCGTCGCGGAGCTCGCCGACTGCGCCCGCGCTGCCGTCGAGCGCGACGGGAAGACCGTTCTCAACTACGGCCCCGTGGCGGGCTACGGCCCGCTGCGCGACTGGGTCGCCGAGCGCCACGGGGTCACTCCGGCCCAGGTGTTCGTCACGAACGGCTCCCTCCAGGGTCTCTCGCTGCTGGCCGCCCTCCTCGTCGATCCCGGCTTGCAGGTGATCGTCGAGGGGCCGACGTACGACCGTGCGCTGCACATCGTCGCCCGCCACGAGGGCGAGCCCGTGCCGTTGCCGATGGACGAGGAGGGGCTCGTCCCGGATGCCCTCCAGCTCCCGGCGGCCTTCCTCTACACGATCCCGACCTTCCAGAACCCGTCCGGTCGCACGCTCTCTCTGGAGCGTCGCCGCCGCCTCGCCGAGCTCGCCGCGGAGGGGAAGCTGCTCGTCGTCGAGGACGATCCCTACTCGCTCGTCCGCTACGAAGGCGAGCCGCTGCCGAGCATCTACGAGCTCGCCGGCGGCGAGGGCGTCGTCTACTCGTTCTCGTTCTCGAAGATCGCCGCCCCCGGCCTGCGGGTGGGCTACCTCGTCGGCCCCGCCGAGCTGATCGCACGGCTCGAGGCGCTCGCCGTCCAGACCTACCTGACGCCGGCGTTGCTCGCGCAGGCAACCGCCTTCGAGTTCGTCTCCCGCGGCCTGCTCGAGCCGAACGTCGCGCGCGTGGTCGAGCTGCTCCGCGAGCGGCGCGACGCGATGCGCGACGCGCTCGCGGCCGAGCTACCCGAAGGGGCGAGCTGGAGCCGGCCCGAGGGCGGCTATTTCACCTGGCTCGACTTCCCGGCGGGGACGGAGACAGCCGACGTGCTGGCGCGCGGCGAGGAGCACGGCGTCACCTTCGTCGAGGGTCGCGACTTCTTCCCGCCCGGGCGGGGCGGCGAGGGCTCGGCGCGTCTTGCCTTCAGCTATGTGTCGCCCGCGGAGATCTCAACGGGCGTGGCGCGCCTTGCGGCTCTCCTTCGCGACCTTCGCTCGTCTGCGGTGGCGGTATAGCTGCGAGAGCAGCACGCCGTTGACGAGCCCGATCGCGAGCAGGAGCAGGATCGTCCAGATCACGCGCACGTTCGCGTCCGTGAAGACGAAGTCGATCTTGATCTGCCGCGTGTTCTTGACGACGAACGCAATTGCCCAGGCGATGACGATCAGGAGCAACGCGAGCCTCGCGTAGAGCCACGGCTGCCACGTCGACGGCGGTTCCTCCTCGTCCGGCGCGCGCGCCGGCTCCGGTGGGATCTCCGGCTTCGGCTCAGGTGGCGCCGCCGCCGCCGGCTCCTCGACGGCCGCGCGGCGAGGTTCCTCGGGGATCCCAGGCGGCTGCGGCGTGCTCATCGCGCGATCCTACGCCGCGGCTGCGCCGCGCGCGAACGCGGAGAGCGGCCGGGGGACGAGCTGTGGTTGGCGCGGCGGTTCGAGCACTCCACGCTCGGCGTGCCGGAAAGTCGGGCACGGCCTCTCGAGCAGCAGGGCGCAGAGCCCGGCCTCGTGGAAGTAGCAGTCCTGACAGGTCACCTCGGCGCGCTTACCCAACGAGCCCCCTTACTTCTCCCGGATTGACGAGAACGGAGTGAACCGATGATAGGCCGCTGCCGCCGTGGTGCAAGAGGGCGCGGACACAAAAACCATGCTCTTTGCGGCCGAATCAAAATGGTGCAAATGCAGCGGTTTTACCGCTTCCTGGGCAGCGTTGCCAGTGCGCGCAACGCCTGTCGAAAACTCTTCACAGGGATCACCTTCACGGACCCCGCATGCCTCTGCGCCTCGCGCGCGTTATCCCCAGCGGGCACAAGGAAGACGTCCACGTCCGCGTCTCGGGCACCCACGATCTTCTGCTTAACGCCTCCGATCGGGCTGACCGAGCCGTCGGGGTTGATTTGTCCGGTCGCGGCGACGCGGTAGCCGCGGGTGATGTCGTGGCCGAGCTCCTGGACGACGTCGAGCGCGAACGCGAGCCCGGCCGAAGGGCCGCCGATCGAGCCGGCGTCGATCTTCACCGGGAAGGGCAGCTTCACCTGCGCGGCCTGGTCGACGAGCACGCCGATCACCGGGCGACCCGCCCGACGGGGGTCGGCGACGGTCCGCACGCGGAACTCCCGCACGCCGTTCGGCGAGCGCACCGACAGCCGCACGGCCTCTCCGGGACGGTGCCTGGAGATCAGCGGGCGGAGGTCGCTGCTCTTCAGCACCGCGTGGCCGTCGACCGCGACGATCACGTCGGTCGGCTCGAGACCGGCTTGCTCGGCGGGCGAGCCGCCGAGCACGTCGGTGATCAGGGCCCCCGTCGGTCGCAGGTCGACCTTGTACCCGAGGTACTTCAACGCGACCGCAGCGGCGATGTCCTGCGAGCGGCTCATCTCCCGCAGATCCTCCCGCCGGCGCTGCACGTCGTTGACCCCAGGCGGGTTGACCTGCTCCTCCGGAACGAGCGTCGCGTCGCCGTGGATCCAGGGGAAGAGCTTCTCGAAGAGCTTCGCGCGACGGACGATGATCGCGTCGAAGTAGATCTTCCCGGGCCCGGTCGGATCCTTGCCGCCGCGGACTTCGACGAGCGGCGCGACCGGCCGCGCCTTGTCCGGCAGCAGGAGGAACTCGTCCGAGGGCCACAGCCAGAGAACGGCGACCGCCGCGACGAGCAGGACGACGCCGGCGCCGAGCAGCCTGCCGGGGGAGAGCCGGCGGATCAGAGCAGGTTGCGCGTCAGACCGCCGTCGACCGGGATCACCGCGCCGGTGACGTAGCCCGCGCGGTCGGAGGCCAGGAAGCAGACGACGGCGGCGATCTCCGCCGGATCTCCGAGGCGGCCCATCGGCACCCGGTCGAGATCCCCGCCTCCGAGCGAGCGCAATCGCTCGGTGTCGATCTGCCCCGGGGCGATCGTGTTCACGGTGATGCCCTTCGGAGCGACCTCGCGGGCCAGCGTCTTCATCCAGCCGACGACGCCGGGGCGGAGCGTGTTCGAGAGCGCGAGGTTGTCGATCGGGGAACGCACCGAGCTCGACTCGAGGTTGACGATCCGGCCGCGACCGCTCGCCTCGAGGTGCGGGAGGCAGAGGTTCGTCAGCCGGACTGCCGAGAGGAGCAGCAGCTCGACTGCTCCCTCGATCGCCTGATCGGCGGCGCCGGCAGCAGGGCCGGGTGGCGGGCCGCCGCCGTTGTTGACGAGGATGTCGATCCCGCCGAACGCGCCGACGGTCTGGTCGACGAGCTTGGTCAGGTCCTTGGGGACGGTCAGATCGCCGCGAACGGCGAGCCCGCCGATCCGGTCGGCTTCGCGCTCGAGCACGTCGCGTCGCCGCGCGAACATCGCCACGTTCACGCCTTCGGCCGCGAGTGCCTCGGCGCTCGCGAGGCCCATCCCCGACGAGGCGCCGCAGACGATTGCCGTCCTGCCGCGGAGGCCGAGGTCCATCTACTTGCGCTTCAGGACGGCGACGACCTCGCGGACCGCCGCGGCCGACTCGCGGAACATCTTCTTCTCGGCGTCGGTGAGCTTGAGACGGACGATCTCCTCGACGCCGCCGGCGCCGAGCTTCACCGGCACGCCCATGTAGAGGCCCCGGACGCCGTACTCGCCCTCGACGTAGGCGGTGCAGGGAAGGACGCGCCTCTCGTCGAGCATGATCGCGTCGACCATCTGCGCCGCCGCCGCTCCCGGTGCGTACCAGGCGGAGGTGCCGAGCAGGTTGACGATCTCGCCGCCGCCCTTGCGCGTCCGCTCGACCATCTTGTTGATCCGCGCGCGCGGGACGAGCTGCTCGAGCGGGACGCCGCCGACGCTAGTGGCCGAGACGACCGGGACCATCTGGTCGCCGTGACCGCCGAGCACCATCGCGGTCACGTCCTTCACCGAGCAGCCGGTCTCCCAGGAGATGAAGGCGGAGAAGCGTGCGGTGTCGAGGATTCCGGCCATCCCGACCACGCGGTTCTTCTTGAAGCGAGAGGTTGCCTTGGCGACGTGGCACATCGCGTCGAGCGGGTTGGAGACGACGACGAGGATCGCCTCGCGGGAGCGCTTCACGACCTCGCGCGTGACCGAGCCGACGATCGTCTCGTTCGTCGTCACGAGGTCGTCGCGGCTCATCCCGGGAGAGCGCGGCTTGCCGGCGGTGATCACGACGACGTCGGACCCCTCCGTTTCCTCGTAGCCGTTCGTGCCGACGATGTTCGGCTCGAAGTCGAGTACCGAGCCGGCCTGATTCATGTCGAGCGCTTTTCCTTGTGGGAGCTGCGGGATGATGTCGACGAGGACGACGTCCGCATAGTCGCGGCGGGCCAGCTCGAGGGCGCAGGTGGCCCCGACGTTCCCGGCGCCGACGACCGTGACCTTCCGTCTTCCTGGTGCCGCCTTGAACTCATACCGGCCTCGCTGGAGCTCCGGCATCAGACCCTCACTCCCAGCTTCTCGATGATCGCGTCCGCGACCTCACTCGTCCCGACCGCCGTCGGGTCGTCGCGGGTCGGCTTCATGTCGTAGGTGAGGCTCCGGCCCTCGCGGATCACCTCCGCGATCGCGGTCTCCAGCCGCTCGGCCGCCTCGGTCTCGTCGAGGTGGCGGAGCATCAGCATCGCCGAGAGCATCTGCGCCATCGGGTTGACCCTGTTCTGGCCCTTGTACTTCGGGGCCGAGCCGTGCGTCGGCTCGAAGACGGCGGCGTGCTGACCGTAGTTCGCACCGGGCGCCATGCCCAGCCCGCCGATCATCCCGGCGCAGAGGTCGGAGAGGATGTCGCCGTAGAGGTTCGGGAGCACCAGCACGTCGTACTCCTCAGGCCGCTGGACGAGCTGCATGCACATGTTGTCCACGATCCGGTCGTCGAACTCGAGGTCGGTGTTCTCCTCCGCGACCTCGCGCGCGACGCGCAGCCAGAGCCCGTCCGAGAACTTCATGATGTTCGCCTTGTGCACGGCCGTGACCTTCCGGCGGCCGTTGCGCCGCGCGTAGTCGAAGGCGAACTCGAAGATGCGGCGCGTGCCTGTGACCGAGATCGGCTTGATCGAGATGCCGGCGTCGCGCCAGCGGAGCTTGCCGCCCTTCGACACGATCCAGTCGATCAGCTCCTGCGCGTCGGGCGTGCCCTCCTCGTACTCGATCCCGACGTAGAGGTCCTCAGTGTTCTCGCGGACGATGATCAGATCGACGTCGTCGAAGCGCGAGCGGACGCCCTCGTACGACTTGCACGGGCGTACCTGCGCGTAGAGGTCGAGGCTCTTGCGCAGGCCGACGTTGACGGAGCGGAAGCCGCCGCCGACCGGAGTCGTGATCGGCCCCTTGAGAGCGACTCCGTTCGCGCGGATCGAGTCGAGCACGTGCTCGGGGAGTGGATTGCCGCCGTGCTCCTCCATCACATCGGTGCCGGCGTGCTGGACGTCCCAGTCGAACTCGACGCCCGTCGCCTCGAGCACCCGGCGGGTCGCCTCGGTCAGCTCCGGGCCGGTGCCGTCGCCGGGAATCAGGGTCACGCGGTGCGCCACGGGGCTTGACTCTACCCGCGTGTCAGCTGTGCGGTCCGGGTAGATTCCAGCCGGATGAACGACTTCAAGCCGGGTCTCGAGGGCGTCGTCGCCGTCGAGACGGAGATCGCCGAGCCCGACAAGGAAGGCGGTGTCCTCCGCTATCGCGGCGTCGACATCGCGGAGCTCGTCGGCCACGTTCCGTACGAGCGGGTCTGGGGGCTCCTCGTCGACAACGACCTCAACTCGGTCATGCCGCCGCCCGAGCCTTACGAGCCGGTCGGGCTGACGGGCAACGCGCCCGCCGACCTGCAGACGGAGACGGCGCGGCTCGCAGGCGTCTGGAAGCTCGGCAAGCTGAACGAGATCTCCGACGAGCAGGCGCGCGAGGACCTGGGGCGGCTGTCCGGCCAGATGATGGCGATCGTCGCGCGCTCGGCGCGACTTGCGGACGGCCACACCGACCCGGTGCCGGACGAGGTCGTCGCGCGCGGCGAGACCGCGGCCGAGAAGTTCCTCCTGCGCTGGCGCGGCGAGGCCGACCCGCGGCACGTGAAGGCGATCGACACGTACTGGATCTGCACGGCCGAGCACGGGCTGAACGCGTCGACGTTCACGGCGCGCGTCGTCGCCTCCACGGGCGCGGACTGCGGCGCGGCGCTGTCGGCGGCGGTCGGCGCTCTCTCCGGGCCGCTGCACGGCGGCGCGCCGGCGTATGTGAAGCCGATGCTCGAAGAGGTGGCGGCCATGGGCGATCCGGAGAAGTGGGTGCGGGAGACGCTGGACTCCGGGAGGCGGATCATGGGCTTCGGCCACCGGATCTACCGCGCGGAGGACCCGCGCTCGCGCATTCTCAAGGAGACGGCGCGCGAGCTCGGCTCGCCGCAGATCGAGATCGCCGAGCGGCTCGAGGAGATAGCGCTCACCGAGCTCGAGCTGCGGCATCCGGAGCGACCGCTGAAGACGAACGTCGAGTACTACTCGGCGATCGTGCTCGACATCGCCGAGATCCCGCCGCCACTCGCGCCGGCGATGTTCGCGTGCTCGCGCGTCGCGGGGTGGTCGGCGCACATCCTCGAGCAGAAGCGCACCGGGAAGCTCTTCCGCCCGAACGCGCGGTACGTCGGGCCGGCGCCGCGCTCCCTCGAGCTCGCTTGACGCTCGCCGAGGCCGCCGCGCAGGCGGACGCGCTCGCCGGGGAGGGCAAGGAGCGCGAGTTAGCCGACCTGCGGCGGCAGTGGGCGGAGGAGGTCGAGGCCGCCGCGCGCAGCGCCGACTACCGCGAGCGCGCCGTCGCCTACCGCGCCGTCGGCCAGTTCCGCTTCCGCCAGAAGATCGAGCTGCTCGGCCGCGGGCTCGACGACGAGAGCCCGGCCTGCCGCGGCTCGGCGCTGATCTCCTTGGAGCGGCTCTCGCGGGACGCGCCGGGTGCGGTCAACTCGCTGCGCTCGATGTTGCACCGGCTTGCGACCGCGGACGACAACCAGGCCGTCCGCCGGCTCGCGATCGTCTGCCTCCGGAACGGCTCCGCGCACCGCGACACGATCGCGCTGCTCCAAGGCCTCGCCGATGACGACCGCCTCGAGCGGGAGCTGCGGGAGACCGCAGCGAAGGTTGCGGCCGGGTTGAAGAAGAAGGGACGCTAGTGCCTAGAAGCAGCCGCAGGTGCTCGCGTCGCGTCCGCAGGACGGGCAGACGCGATTGTTCCGACGCCGGTCGAGCATGTGCTTGACGACGCCGGACTCGATCATCAGCCAGCCCGCGACTGTCGTCAGCCCCATCAGGGCAACGACCTGTGGATCGAGGTGCATGTCAATCTTGTTGCACCCGTTTCGCCTTCGAAACATGGGCGCGCCGGGCGTGGGGGTGCGCCCGAAAGTAGGACTCGCGTCGGCGCCGATCCGTGACGTGAAGGTACACCTCGGTGGTCGCGAGATCGGCGTGGCCCAGCATCTCCTGCACGCTACGCAGGTCGGCCCCGCCCTCCAGCAGGTGGGTCGCGAACGAGTGACGGAGCAGGTGCGGGTGCACGCGATCGGGCTCCAGCCCGGCCTGCTGGGCGATCCGGCGCAGGATCAGGAACGCCCCGGCGCGGGTGAGCGGGCCGCCCTGGGCATTGAGAAAGAGCTCCGGGCGGTAGCGGCGGTCGAGGTACGGTCGCCCGCGTGAGAGGTAGCGGCGGAGAGCGTCGGCGGCAGAGCGTCCGATCGGGACGATGCGCTCCTTTCCTCCCTTCCCGACGCAGCGGACGATCCGCTCGTCGAGGTCGACGCCGGCCCGATCGAGCTCGACCGCCTCGCTGACACGCAGGCCGGCGCCGTAGAGGAGCTCGACGAGAGCGGAGTCCCGGAGCGCTCGCGGGGTCGTCCCGGAGGCGGCCTCGATCAGCCGCTCCGCCTCGCGCGGCGACAGCGTGCGCGGGAGTTTGCGGCGGCGGCGCGGGGGCTCGACCTCGGCGGCGGGGTTGTCCGTTCGCGCTCCGAGCAGGACCTGGTGGGCGAAGAAGGCGCGCGCCGCCGAGATCCGTCGTGCGACTGTCGTGGGAGCGAGGCCCCGGGCGCGGAGTTCCGCGAGGTAGGTCTGGATGTCGTTGCTCGTCGCCTCGGCGACCGGCTTTCCGAGGCGGGCCTCGAGGTCGAGCAGGTCGCGGCGGTAAGCCTCGACCGTCCGCGGCGCACGACGGGTCGCAAGCAGCGCGAAGAATCCCTCGAGCTCAGGGTGCATGCGCCGCTGTTCGCGGCGCGGCGCGGATCGCCTGCCTGCGCCAGGCGAGCGCGGCGGCGAGCAGCACGACCGCCTGCGTAGCGACGAGGGCGCCGAGGACGAGCGCGGTGTCGCTCCAGAACGCGTCCGGGAACAGTCGGCGCAGCGTCTCCGTGTCCGCGAATCGCCAGCTGTCGCCGGAGAAGAAGAGCCGGTGGAAGCCGCCGAGGAAGCTGACCGGCGCGACCGCGACGTAGACACCGACGAACGAGGCGATCACGAGCGTCCAGACGGCGCCCGCGGTGACGCCGTGGCGGGCAAGGCGTCGCGTTCGCGGGACGAGCAGGAGCGCGCCGAGCGCGGCAAGCCCGACGGCGTGGATCGAGTACAGGCCGAGGAGGTAGCTGCGGACGCTGTGGAGGTGTCGCCGTTCCTTCGGGTCGAACGCTGTACCCCCGCCCGGCAGCCGTGCCTGCCGCAGCACGCCGTCGCCGCCGCCGAAGGGAACGATTGAGTCGAGCGCCGTGTCGGCGAGGCGCCCGCGGTCGCCGTCGGGCATACCGTAGGCGTCGGGCCCGGTCCGGTCGAGCTCGACACCGGCGAACCACGGGTGCGCGATCACGTGCACCGCGTTCCCGATCAGGATCAGCGGCAGGAAAGCCGCGATGACGGCTACGGCGACGCTACGACCGCGGATGCGCCCGATCGTACGTGTCCCGACGGGCCAAGCCGCCGGGTTGTCCACAACCAGTGCCTGGCACTGGAGGTGTGACGATTGAGCGCCAACTTTTCCACAACCAGTGCCTGGCACCTGAGGTATGACGATTCAGTGACTCTTCGCTCACAGCTCAGGAGCGCGGATGCGCGCGGTCGTAGACGCGGCGCAGGCGGCGGGCGTCGACGTGGCTGTAGATCTGCGTCGTCGAGAGCGAGCTGTGGCCGAGCAGCTCCTGGATCACGCGGAGGTCGGCGCCGCCCTCGAGCAGATGCGTCGCGAAGGCGTGGCGGAGCCTGTGCGGGTTCGGGACGAGGCGCCGGAGCGCGCTCGTGTCGAGGCGGCGCCCCCGCGCCGAGAGGAAAAGCGGGTTCTCGGCGCCGGCGCCAGAGGCGCCACGCTCAGGCCGGGCGCCGCGGGCTTTGCCGGCGGCGCTTCCACCCTTGAGCGCGAGCTGCGGCCGGCCGTCGCGGAGATAGGCCGAGAGCCGGTAGGCGGCCTCCTCGCCGAGTGGCACTGCGCGCTCTTTCCCGCCCTTGCCGCGGACGTGCACGAGCTCCTGCTCGAAGTCGACGTCCTGCAGGTCGAGGCCGACCGCCTCGGCGCTCCGCAGCCCGGCCGAGTAGACGAGCTCGACGAGTGCGCGGTTGCGCAGGCCGAGCGCCCCGTCGCCCCTCAGCGCCTCCAGCAGACCGTCGACCTCCGCGACCTTCGGCGTCGACGGCAGCCGGCGCGGCCGCTTCGGAGCGAGCGCCGCGTCGGGAACGCGTGCCGGCCCGAGCGCACATGCGAGCAACGAACGGATCGCCGAGAGCTTCCGGGCGACGCTTGTCGGCGCGAGCTTCGGGCGCCGGCGCCCCAGGTCGGCCGCGTACTCGGTCAGCACCCGCACGTCGACGTCGGCGAGCGCGAGCCGCCGCGCGCCGAGCCACGCGCCGAACTGCTCCAGGTCGATCCGGTAGGCGCGCCGCGTGGCGTCGGAGAGCGCCGGGCTCGCGAGGAAGCGCTCGATCTCGTCCACGAGGAGGAGTTCGCTCCCGGCGGCGTGACACCTACGGCCCGGTATGCGCCCCGTGGTAGGGGTCGAACGGCGTGCGCGGACACGCGCCCCAAAGGCCTCGGTGTGCGGCCCGTGCCGCGAGTGCAGCCTGCAACAACTGCCCCGCGTACCGGCCCCGGTCGTGGTCGTAGAACCACACCGTCGCGGCGCCCTGACGGACGAGTTCCAAGTTGAGGTTCAGCGGCCCCCGGAAGAGGTATCGCAGCAGCCGCCCGTACCGGTCGACCTGATCGAGCCGCGGGTCGGCCTCGACGCGCATCGTCGTCCCCGGTGGCGCGAGTCGGCGCAGCACCGCCTTGGCCGCCGCCCCGTAGCACTCGCGTTCCTGTACCTCGGGCGCGTCGATCTGGACGAGCCGCACGTGTTCGCCGTTGGCGAGCACGACCGTGTCCCCGTCGATCACGTACTGGATCCGTGCGAACTGTGTCGTCGCGGCGCCGGCCGTCGACGCGACGAGTAAGGCGAGGAGTACCAATCCCAGCCGCACCGTAGAATGATGCTCTTCGGGCGCGTCTGCGGGCTTTGCCCGCTGACGCTGCCAACGAGGAGGCCGTAGTAGGCTGCGCGGCGCCAGATGAGGCTCGAGCATCTCTTCGACCTCGACTTGCGCTACGAGGGGGAGTACGTCGTCGTCCGGCCCTACGGCGGCCAGGACGGGATCGGCTACGCCGCCGGCGCCGGCAGGGCAACCGGACCGCGAGTCGAAGGCACCGTCCGCTTCTCCAACAACCCGCGCGTGCGCGGCGACGGCGTGCTGCTGCCGGCCCTCGACGGCGCGATCACCACCGACGACGGCGCCCGCCTCGTCTTCAGCTCGACGGGCCTCGGAAGGAAGGAAAAGGGCGGTCGCCGATTCCGGGCTGCGCTCGCGATGACTCTCGAGTCCGACGACGAACGCTACGCCTGGGTGAACGAGTCCCTGTGCGTGGCCGACGCGACGGTCGCCGGCCGCCATGTGACGATGCGGATCCACCGCCTGCTCGACGGCGACTGACTCGGCGCCCGCAGCCCGCCGAGAGCACCGGCGCAGGATACGTAGCAAGGCTCCGGAACGTAGGATTCAGCGCGGGCCGTCCCCGGGTAAGACGGTCCAGAAGGAGGGCAGCCCATAGCGATCACGACCGAGACCCCGCTCGCCCGTCACGGGCTGAGCCCCGACGGGCGCATCTTCTGGCAGCCGACGACGGCGCTGCTGTACATGCACGCGCTGGTGCGGGGCGAGGGGAAGCTGGCGGAAGGGGGCTCGCTAGCCGTCGACACCGGCCGCTTCACCGGTCGCTCGCCGAAGGACAAGTTCGTCGTCCGCGAGCCGGGTTCCGAGGACCGGATCTGGTGGGGCAAGGTGAACCAGCCGCTCGAGGAGGACAACTTCGACGAATTGCGCGCGAAGGTGGTCGCCCATCTCGAGGGCCGGGACCTCTACGTCGTCGACGCTTTCGCAGGCGCCGATCCGGCCCACCGGATCGGCGTGCGCGTGATCACCGACCGGCCGTACCACGCCCTGTTCGCGAAAACGATGTTCATCGAGCCGACCGCGGACGAGCTCGACGACTTCGAGCCGGAGGCCCTCGTCCTGCATGCACCCGAGGTCGAGGCCGACCCGTCCGAGGACGCCACGCGCACGGAGGTCTTCGTCGCGCTCCACCTGAGCCGCGGCGAGGTGCTGATCGGCGGCACGTTCTACGGCGGCGAGATCAAGAAGTCGCTCTTCACGGTGATGAACGACCGGCTCCCGCTCGAGGGCGTCCTGCCGATGCACTGCTCGGCGAACGTCGACGACCACGGCCGCGTCGCGATCTTCTTCGGCCTCTCCGGGACCGGCAAGACGACGCTCTCGGCCGATCCGTCCCGGTCGCTGATCGGCGACGACGAGCACGGCTGGGGCGACAGCGGTGTCTTCAACATCGAGGGCGGCTGCTACGCGAAGGTGATCCGCCTATCCGCCGAGGCCGAGCCGGAGATCTACCGGACCACGCACACCTTCGGGACGATCCTCGAGAACGTCGTCGTCGACGAGAACGGGATCCTCGACCTCGACGACGACTCGAAGACAGAGAACACCCGCGCCGCCTACAAGCTCGAGCAGATCGGCAACGCCCTGCCGACGAAGCAGGCCGGCCACCCGACCGCGGTCGTGATGCTCACCGCCGACGCCTTCGGGATCCTCCCGCCGATCGCCCGCCTGGCGCGCGACCAGGCGATGTTCTACTTCCTCTCGGGCTACACGGCGAAGGTCGCCGGCACGGAGATCGGCGTCACCGAGCCCCAGGCGACGTTCTCGACCTGCTTCGGCTCGCCCTTCCTCCCGCAGGACCCTTCGGTCTACGCCCGGATGCTCGGTGAGAAGCTCGACGCGCACCCGCACGCGACGGTCTGGCTCGTCAACACCGGCTGGACGGCCGGCCCGTTCGGCGAGGGCCACCGGATGCCGATCGCGGCGACCCGCGGTCTCCTCCGCGCGGCGCTCGAGGAAGGACTGCGGAGCGTCGAGTACCGAACCGATCCCGTGTTCGGCTTCGAGGTCCCCGTCGAGGTTCCCGGCGTCGACGACGCGCTGCTCGACCCACGCTCGACCTGGCAGGATCCCGACGCCTACGACCGCAAGGCCCGCAAGCTCGCACGGATGTTCCGCGACAACTTCGAGCAGTTCGCGGAACGAGCAGGACCGGATGTGACTGCGGCCGGCCCGCGCGTCTAGCGAGAGAAACTACGGACGCGGGGGCGCCGGGCCGCGCATAGCTTCCGGGAGTGAGCACCCGGACCGCAGACGCTCACCTCGGTGCGACCGCCCGCCGCGACCGGTGGTGGCTCGCCCCTCTCCTGACCGCCTTCGGGTTGACGGCCTTCGGTGTCTACGCCGCGGTCGTCGCGATCATGGGCTCCGACTACCTGTACCTCGGCGGCGGGGCGCACTACCTCTCGCCGTTCTACTCGCCCGACCTGGAGAGCATCCTCCACGTCGACGTCCCGTTTTCGCCGGCCTTCCTCGTCCTCTGGGCGCCGCTCGGCCTACGGGTCTCCTGTTACTACTACCGCAAGGCCTACTACCGGGCCTTCTTCCTCGCCCCGCCGGCCTGCGCGCTGCGCGGCCCGAGCCGGATATACCGCGGTGAGAGCGCCTTCCCGTTCGTCCTCCAGAACCTGCATCGCTACTTCCTCTACCTGGCGACGATCGTGCTCGGCTTCCTCTGGTACGACTCCGTTCGCGCGTTCTCCTTCCGCGGGGACGACGGCGCCCTCCACGCCGGCATCGGCCTCGGCACGCTCGCGATGCTCGCGAACGTCGCCGTCCTCACGTTCTTCACCTTCGGCTGTAACTCGCTCCGGCACCTCGTCGGCGGAAGGCTCGACTGCTTCACCTGCTCGGCGGCTGCGCGGACGCGTCATCGCCTCTGGCAGGGGGTGAACCGGCTCAACCTCAGGCACATGGAGTGGGCCTGGATCAGCCTGGTCAGCGTCGCCCTCACCGATCTCTACATCCGGCTCGCCGCGTCGGGTGTCTTCCACGACCCGCGGATCTTCTGACCATGGACATCGAGCGCCACGACTACGACGTGGTCGTGATCGGCGCGGGAGGAGCCGGCCTGCGCGCAGCGATCGCGGCCGCCGAGCAGGGGTCGCGCACCGCCGTGGTCTGCAAGTCGCTGCTCGGCAAGGCGCACACCGTCATGGCGGAGGGCGGGATCGCCGCCTCCTTCGGCAACGTTGCCCCTGAAGACAACTGGCAGCTCCACTTCCAGGACACCATGTTCGGGGGCAAGTACCTGAACAACTGGCGGATGGCCGAGCTCCACGCCCGGGAGGCGCCCGAGCGCGTCCAGGAGCTCGAGCACTGGGGCGCGGTCTTCGACCGGACGCCGGACCGGAAGATGGCCCAGCGCCCCTTCGGCGGTCACACCTACCGCCGGCTCGTCCACATGGGCGACCGCACCGGGCTCGAGCTGCTCCGGACGCTCCAGGACAAGGCCGTCCACAGCGGCATCGACTTCTGGATGGAGTACGTCGTCACCCGCCTGCTCGCGGACGCCGACCGCGTGTGCGGCGCGTTCGCGTACCGGCGGTCCGACGGCGGGTTCGTCGTCTTCGGTGCCAGGGCGGTCGTCATGGCCACCGGCGGCGCCGGGAAAGCGTGGAAGGTGACCTCGAACTCGTGGGAGTGCACCGGCGACGGTCACGCGCTGGGCTACGACGCCGGGGCGGAGCTCGTCGACATGGAGTTCGTCCAGTTCCACCCGACCGGGATGGTCTGGCCGCCCGGCGTCTCCGGTCTGCTCGTCACCGAGGCCGTGCGCGGCGAGGGCGGGATCCTTCGCAACGCCGAGGGCGAGCGCTTCATGGAGCGCTACGACCCGAAGCGGCTCGAGCTCTCGACCCGCGACGTCGTCGCGCGCGCGATCTACACCGAGGTGAAGGAGGGGCGGGGAACGCCGCACGGCGGGGTCTATCTCGACGTCTCGCATCTGCCGGAGGCGGCGGTCAAGAAGAAGCTCCCGGCGATGTACGCGCAGTTCGAGGAGCTCGCAGGCGTCGACATCACCGAGGAGCCGATGGAGGTCGGGCCGACCTGCCACTACTTCATGGGCGGGCTGGTCGTCGAGCCGGAGACGGGCGCGACCACTGTGCCCGGGCTCTTCGGGGCCGGCGAGTGCACGGGCGGCATGAACGGCGCGAACCGGCTCGGCGGGAACTCGCTCTCGGACCTGCTCGTCTTCGGCCGCCGGGCGGGCGAGCATGCGGCCGGGCACGCGGCGCACGCCGGGGCGCCGGTGCTCCACGACGAGGAGGTCGACGCGGCGGCAACCGAGATGACGGCCTTCCTCGACGGGCCCGGCGAGGACCCGTTCGAGCTCCAGGCCCATCTCCAGCAGACGATGCAGGATCTCGTCGGGATCTTCCGCGACGCCGAGGGGTTGGCGGCTGCGATCGTCGAGCTCGACACGCTCGAGGCGCGCGCCGCGAGGGCCCGCGCTCCAGTCGCCGGCACGGCCTGGAACCCGGGCTGGCACCTCTGCCGCGACCTGCACAACATGCTCACCGTCGCGCACGCGGTCACCCGGGCGGCGCTCCTGCGGGGAGAGAGCCGGGGCGCGCACAGCCGCCTCGACCTCCCCGCTTCCGACGAGCGCTGGGGCGGACGGAACATCGTCGTCCGCAAGGGAGCCGGGGGGATGGAGCTCGAGCCGCGCCCGGTTCGCTCGGCGGGGAGCCTGGCGCCGCTGGTCCAGGAGCGAAAGGCGGCGGAGGCCAGGTGAGCACCCGCGCCTTCCGGATCTGGCGCGGCGACGCCGGCGGCGGCGCGTTCGCCGACTACGAGCTCGAGGCGGTCACCGGCATGGTCGTCCTCGACGCCGTTCTCCAGATCCAGCGCACCCGGGCGAAGGACCTCGCCGTGCGGTGGAACTGCAAGGCCGCGCACTGCGGTTGCTGCGCCGCCGAGATCAACGGCAGGCCGAAGCTGATGTGCAAAACGCGGGTCGACCATCTTTCCGAGGACGCGCCGATCACCGTGCAGCCGCTGCGTGCCTTCCCGATCGTCCGCGACCTGGTCACGGACGTCTCCTGGAACTACGAGGTGAACAAGCGCATCCCGCCGTTCACACCGAAAGCCGGCGCCGAATGGCTGATCGGCCAGGAGGACGTCGACCGCCTCGACGAGTTCCGCAAGTGCATCGAGTGCTTCCTGTGCCAGGACGTCTGCCACGTACTCCGCGACCATGACCTGAAGCCCGCGTACTTCGGCCCGCGCTTCATGGTCAGGGTCGCGAGCCTCGAGATGCACCCGCTCGACGATCTGGACCGGATGGAGCTCGTCTCCGCCGAGGGCGGGCTCGGCCTCTGCAACGTCACCAAGTGCTGCGGCGAAGTGTGCCCGCAGGGGATCAGGATCACCGACAACGCGATCATCCCCCTCAAGGAGCGGGCGTTCGACAGCCGCGACCCGCTGATCCGGTTCGTGCGCAAGCTGACGGCGCGCCGGCCTTCACCGATCCGATAGCTTCCGAGTCGTGGAGGGCAAGCACGACGTCCTCGTCGTCGGCGCCGGCTGCGCGGGCATGCGCGCCGCGATCGAGGCATTCGACATCGGCGCCGACGTCGCGGTCGTGTCGAAGATCCACCCCGTCCGCAGCCACTCCGGCGCCGCGGAGGGCGGCATCAACGCGGCCCTCGGGAACGCCTCGGAGGACAGCCCGGAGGAGCACGCCTTCGACACGGTCAAGGGCTCGGACTACCTCGGCGATCAGGACGCGATCGAGGTCCTCTGCAACGAGGCGCCCGGCGACGTCTACCAGCTCGAGAACTGGGGCGCGGTCTTCTCGCGCACCGAGGACGGTCGGATCGCGCAGCGCCCGTTCGGGGCCGCCGGCGAGCCCCGAACCGCGTACGCCGCGGACATCACCGGCCACGTCCTGATCCAGGTGCTCTACGAGCAGATGATGAGGCGCGACGTCAACGTCTACGAGGAGTACTTCGCGTGGAAGCTCGTCGTCGACGAGGGTCGTTGCCAGGGCGTGATCTGCTGGGACCTGCTGAACGGCGGCTTGAAGACGATCGGCGCGAAGACGGTGATCCTCTGCACGGGCGGCGCCGGGCGGCTCTATGTCGGGACGACGAACGCCTACGCCTGCACCGGCGACGGCATGGCGCTCGCGCTGCGCGCGGGCGTGCCGCTGAAGGACATGGAGATGATGCAGTTCCACCCGACGACGTTGGCGCCGTCGGGGGTGCTGATCACCGAGGGCTGCCGCGGCGAGGGCGCGTACCTGCTCAACGCGGAGGGCGAGCGGTTTCTGACGCGCTACGCGCCGAACGCGATGGAGCTCGCCTCCCGTGACGTCATCTCCCGTGCGGAGCAGACCGAGATCGACGAGGACCGCGGCATCGACGGGAACGTGCTGCTCGACCTCCGCCACCTCGGCGCGGAGAAGATCATCGAGCGGCTGCACGGGACGCGTGAGCTCTCGATGGTTTTCGTCGGCGTCGATCCGATCGACGAGCCGATCCCGGTCCGGCCGGGGGCGCACTACCACATGGGTGGTGTCGACACGGACGTCTGGGGCGCGACAGAGCTCGAGGGCCTCTACGCCGCCGGCGAGTGCGCGTGCGTCTCCGTGCACGGCGCGAACCGGCTGGGGGGTAACGCGCTGATGGAGACGATCACCTACGGCAAGCGCGCCGGCCGCCACGCGGCGGAGTGGGCGCTCGCGAACACGACCGTGACAGTGCCGGAGAGCACCGTCTCGGACGCGGAGCGCGAGCTGCGCGACCTGCTCGACCGCACCGACGGGGAGCGGCCCTGGCGGATCCGCGACGAGCTCGGCCAGACGATGCACGAGAACTTCGGCGTCTTCCGTCGCGAGGAGCAGATGCTGAGCCAGCAGGAGATCGTCGCCGACCTTCGCGAGCGCTACGAGAACGTCGTCGTCGAGGACAAGGGGAACGTCTTCAACAGCGACCTGACCCAGGCGCTCGAGCTCGGGTTCCTGCTCGAGCTCGCCGACTGCATGGTCGAGTGTGGGCTCGCGCGCAAGGAGAGTCGCGGCGCCCATGCGCGCCCCTACGACTTCCCGAGCCGCGACGACGAGAACTACATGCGGCATACGATCATTCGCTGGATCGCCGACCGCGCGGTCCTCGACTGGAAGCCGGTGACCGTGACCAAGTGGCAACCGCAGGCGAGGACGTACTAGTGGACGTCGCGCTCAAGATCTGGCGCTACGACGCGGAGACCGGCGAGCGGGCCCTGCGCGAGTACGAGGTCGAGGCGCCGGAGTGGGCGTGCCTGCTCGACGTGCTCGACATCGTCAAGGACCAGGTCGACGGCACGCTCGCCTATCGCAAGAGCTGCCGGATGATGATCTGCGGCTCGTGCGGGATGCGGATGGACGGCCGCGCCGTGCTCGCCTGTAAGGAGCGGATGCTGCCGATCGTCGAACGCGGACACATGCCGGTGATCTCGGCGATGGGGAACCTGCCGATCATCAAGGACCTCGTCGTCGACATGGATCCGTTCTGGCAGAAGATGCACGCGATGAAGCCGTGGCTCCAGCCCGGCTATCTGGAGCCGCCCGAGGGCAAGGAGTTCCGCGTCTCCCACGAGCAGACCGAGGTGATCCACAAGGAGGCGCTCTGCATCAACTGCGGGTGCTGCGTCTCCGAGTGCAACTCGATGGAGTCCGACCCGGAGTTCCTCGGCCCGGCGGCGCTCGCGAAGGGGATGCGCTTCGTCGGTGAGGCGCGTGACCAGGCGACCGTCGAGCGACTCGAGTCCTACAACTCCGAGCACGGGATCTGGGACTGCACGCGCTGCTACTTCTGCCAGGAGCGCTGCCCGAAGGGCGTCGACCCGCGCGACGCGATCGCGAAGCTCGGCGCCGAGTCGATCAAGCAGGGGATCGACCGCGACATGGGCGCCAAGCATGCGGAGTGGTTCGTCACCTCCGCCAAGACGACCGGCTGGCTGCGCGAGGCCGAGCTCGTTCCGAAGACACAGGGTGTCGTCTCCTCGATCAAGCAGACGAAGTTCGCGTTGAGCCTCGCGAAGCACGGCAAGGTGCCCCTGCCGATCCCGCCCCACGTCGCCGAGAACGTCAAGGAGGCGCGGGACCTCTACAACCTCGTCAAGGAGCAGGGCCGGGACGGCGCCGAGGGGATCGTCCAGGTCGAAAAGGGTCTCGCGAGGATCGAGTTCGCCGAGGGGGACGTGCAACTGCACGCGCCGGACGCGGCGCCCAAGCTCGAAGCC
>JBKPSO010000247.1:0-3487 GCA_046735055.1 Actinomycetota bacterium | reverse complement strand
GACAGTGGGCGATCTTCGTGCTCGGTCGCTTCTTCACGGTCGACGTGCGCATCCATCCGGGCCAGACCGTCGTCGATCGCGGACCGTACCGTTGGGTTCGCCACCCCGCCTACACCGGGTTAGTCGTCTTCTTCGTGGGAGTCGGGCTGGCGTTGGGCAACTGGGCGTCGCTGCTCGTGCTCGCCCTCGTCCCGACGGCGGGGCTGCTCGTGCGCATCCACTCCGAGGAGCGCGCGCTGCTCGCCGGGTTGGGCGAGGACTACCAACGCTATGCCGCGACGCATTCTCGCCTGTTCCCCGGCATCTGGTAACGCGTCCGTCGCGCAAGCCTTTTGGTGCCTATGTTGCGGCTGCGAAGAAGTCGATCAGCAGTTGGTTGACGCGTTCAGCCTCGTCGTGATGCACCCAATGCGACGCGTCGGCGAGGCGTTCGACGCGGTCGAGGTTGGGCACGTCTTCGCGGTCGGGCTCGGCGAGCTCGGAGCCGAGGTAGGAATCACCCTCCCCCCAGATGACCAGTGTCGGGGCCGAAATCGCGCGAATCTTCGCTGCGGCTTCCTTCTGCGACTGTCTCACCGAGGCGCGGTAGTAATTGATCATCCCCGCTGCTGCCCCCGGCTGCGACCACGCCTCGACGTAGCGTTCGATCTCCTCCGGCGTGTAAGGCGGGTTCGCGTCATCCAGGAAGTGTCGGAAGAAGTGCCAGTCTCTGAGCTGCACCACCTCCTCGGGCAGTCCCGGTACCGCAAAGAAGAAGAAGTACCACGACTTCCTGAGCTGGCCCGGATGGTGGAGTCCCTCCTGGAGCCGCCGCGGATGGGCCGCGTTGAGGATGGCGAGTCGCCCGACGACCTCCGGATGATTCATCGCCGTGGTCCAGGCGATGGTTCCGCCCCAGTCGTGACCGACCAACTGCGCGGACTCGGCACCGAGCTCTCGGATGAGACTGCGGATGTCGGCTGCGAGCAGGTCGACGGCATAGGCCTCGAAGCCCTCCGGCTTCGACGACAGGTTGTAGCCACGCGTGTCCGGGGCGACCACCCGAAAACCCGCCGCCGCGAGCGGCGCAATCTGTCGACGCCAGCCGAACCAAAACTCCGGGAAGCCGTGCAGCAGAACGATCAGCGGCCCGTCGCCGGCCTCGAGGTAATGCAAGCTCTGATCGCCGACTTCCGCGTAACCCTCCCGAAGCTCGATCCCGACGTCAGGGAGCAGGCTGGTGGTGGTGGTCATGAGGACCTCCCGTGGGTAGCGAATTTGGGCCGAGACTACGCCTGCCGGTCTGCAGACGCAACGCCGGCAGGAAGCGTCGGCAGCGATCAAAGATTCGCAGCTACAGCGACGGTGCGAGAGCAAAGTGCGGGCTCGAGTCCCTTCGCACCCGCGCCCGGCTAGCGTCTGTTAGATCAGCGGCTCCCCGCACTGCGGGGCCGTAGCAACGGGTGCGGCACCCGAGACCTGCTTTCAGCCGCGACGAGGAGCCGTCACAGTGACCAGGCGTGCCGTCTTCCGCGAGTTGCCGAGCTGGTCGCGGGCGATCACGCTCGCCCGGACGCGCAGCTGTCCCGCAGCTGTCAGCCTCGTCACCCCGGTCTTTGACATCTTCACTTGTACGCGGGTTGAGCGACCCGCAGTTGCAGAAAGCCTCCCGCTGCCAAGCCCGGCGAGTGTCAGCCGTCCGTGGCAGAAGCCCACGGCCCTGGCAGAGCAACCGACGTCGACTCCGACGGCATCGGCGGTGGCCTTCGCACGCGGGGAGATCGCGACCGCAGGCCCCTCCGTGCTCGCCGGGTCGTCGTAGTAGACGCCGTGAGGCCTTCCGCCGCCCGGATAGGGGTACCTTGCGACTACCCGGTGGCCTTTCGTGTGATCGACGACGGCTACGCCCGCTCGAGATCCACCCTCGTATGAGATGAACGAGTAGCGCCCATTCGCCGAGATCCAATTGTGCCCTGCGAGTGTCCCGGCCTCTGCCACGGTCACGGCCGCGACTACGGTGAGCGATGGCACAGCGACGACATCGAGCTCGGCCGGCGACCCCCGCATTCCTACGAGGAGCGACTTCCCATTCGGCGTCAGCTGGAGCGTGTCGGGCTGCTGCCCGAGGGAGACCTCGCCCACAACTGCATGCTTCTTCAGGTCGATGGCCTTGATCTTGTTCTCGCTCCCCCGGACGGAGACGTAGGCGGTCTTTCCGCCACGGGCGACGAGCACCTCGCTTGGCCTATTCCCTACGGCAAGACTGAAGATCATCTTTCCGGTACTCGCATTGATCGCCGTGACTTCGTTGACGGCCTCATTCACGAGGTAGAGAGTCTTTCGGTCGCGAGTAATCCACGACGAGTGGTTCCTCGCCGCCGCGCTGGGATGCGTGTCGTACTCCGCAATCAGCGCGTCGGTGGTCGTGTTGATCACAGCAACCTTGTTCGTCGCATACTCGGAGACGTAGAGCCGGCGGCCATCGCGGCTCGTTCGGATGTGGTGGGGGTCGGAAGGAACCTTGATGGTCTTGACGACCTCCCTTGTCATCGTCGAGATGACGGAGACGGTGTTGCTGACCTCGTTGGTGACGTATGCCTTACCTGTTCCCGGCGCGACGACAACCGAGTTCGGCTGCTTCCCGACAGCGATGGTCGCGAGCACTCGGCCGGTTGATCCGTCGTAGGCGGTCACGTTGTCGGTGAACCTGTTCACCACCCAGAGCGTCCCCCGCTGACCCGAGAGCACGGAGGAGCGAGCATGCACTGCGTCGGCCGACGAGATGGTCAGGCAGCTGGTAAGCGCGGCGAACACGAGGATCAGAACTCGAGCCATTTCAGCCCCTCGACCAGAGGATGAGCCCTCTGCTGACAAGACTCAACCCTCGTGCTTCTTCCGCCGGATCCTCATCCTCTCGAGATCGTCACGCGTCGAGGCGGGTGTTACTGCGGCCCGGAGATCGGCCCCGAGTTCAGCGGCGACTCCCCACAGGGACTCGCAGCGCTGGCCGAACGCGCCGAGGGTCGCGCCTGATTACGGCGGGATCCAGTGGGCCGGAACGGGCGCACTCTTTCCCTTCAGCGTGAGCTCCTCGTGTCGGGCGTCGGGAAATGCCCGAGCGACCGCCTGGTACGTCTCGGCATCGACGACGATCTCGCCGTCCCGCGCGCTCGACGTGAGCCTCGCGGCCACGTTCGTCACGTCACCGACGGCCGCGAAGTCCTTGTAGCCCCCGCCCGCAACGTTGCCGACGAACTCCTCCCCGCTTGCGACGCCGATCCCGACCTCGAGTCCTCCGGTCGCCGACTCGAGGTACCGGACCGCACGCACGAGCGAACGCGCTGCCTCGACCGCCTTCCGCCGGTAATTCGAGCCCGCCAAGCCGGGCACGAAGATCCCTTCGATCTCGTCGCCCGCGATCTGGCCGAGCAGTCCCTCGTACGCGAGCAGGGCTTTGGAGGACGTCTCGTAGAACTGCTGCACGAGCGCGGCGACACCGTCGGGGTCG
>JBKPSO010000246.1:0-23062 GCA_046735055.1 Actinomycetota bacterium | reverse complement strand
GTGCCCCAGCCGGCCGAGACGAGGAAGCCCTCGACCTCGGTCTCGCCCAGGATCGGGCTGTAGTCAGGGGAGAGATCGCAGAGCCCTGTCCACTGGCGCAGGACCTTCACCTTCTCGAGTTGCGGGAACAGCTCGAGCGTGTGGCGGGCCGCGTACTCGAGGAAGGGGAAGGTGCTCGTCGTGCGGTAGGTCGTGTACGGCTCGATCTCGGCGCCGATCAGGAACTCGCCGCGGTCGGTCTGCGAGATGTAGACGTGCATCTGCGCGGAGACGATGATCACGTCGAGGAACGGCTTCAGCGGCTCCGTGACGAACGCCTGCAGGATGTGGGTGGTGATCGGGAGCGGCACTCCGGCAAGGTCGCAGACGAGCGTCGACCAGCCGGCCGTCGCGCTGACGACTGCGTCGCAGGCGATGTCACCGCGCGTTGTCTGAACGCCGGTGACGCGGCCGTCCTGGCGCTGGATCCCGGTCACCTCGGTGTAGGGGTGGACCTCGACGCCTCGCCGGTCGGCGCCGCGGGCGAGGCCCCAGACAACGGCGTCGTGCCGAATGATCCCGCCCGGCGGATGGTAGAGCGCGCCGAGGATCGGCCACGTGACCTCGTCCGAGAGGTCGAGCTCGGGACAGAGCTCCGCGATCTCGGCCGGGTCGATGACGCGGCTGTCGATTCCCAGCAGCTGGTTCACCTCGGCCCGCTCGGTCATCGTGACCATCGCCCGCTCGGAGTGGGCAAGGGTGAGATGCCCCTGCTGCGAGAAGAGCAGGTTGAAGTCGAGGTCGGCGCCGAGCCCTTCGTAGAGCTTCACGCTCTGCCGGTAGAAGGCGGCGCCCTCGGGCGTCCGGTAGTTCGAGCGGATGATCGTCGTGTTGCGGCCTGCGGCTCCCGAGCCGATATAGCTCTTGTCCAGCACGGCCACGTTCGTGATTCCGTGGTTCTTGGCGAGGTAGTACGCCGTCGCGAGGCCGTGCGAGCCGGCGCCGACGATGACGACGTCGTAGTGAGGCTTCAGCTCGCCGCGGGGGCGCCACATCCGCCGGACTCGGAAGACATCCTTCACGCGAGGCCCTCGGCTGCGTCGATGACGACCTCGGCCAGGAAGTCGGAGTACTCCTGCGGGAACCAGACCCGGTAGCGGTCAGCTCCGGCCGGCGCGACAAGCGCGCGCACGTGGGCGACGGCTCCGACCGCCGGCAGCGCGTCGAAGCGCAGGTCGGTCAGCCGTCGAAGCAGCGTCTGGACGGTCGGCCCTTCGAGCTCGATCCCGGCGAGCCCTGCCGCCGGCCCGAGCGCCGCTTCCTCGTCCTCGCCGGCGAGGGAGCTGACGTCGCGGATCCCCTCCGGAGCGTGCTCGAGCGCGCGGCGAAGCGGTGAGCGCCAGGCCGGCGAGGCAGGATCGGCGACGAGGAACTCGGGAACGCTCACGAGCGCAGCTGCTTTCCGTCCGGGTCATAGAACGGGCTCAGGCGAACGCTTGCCCGCTCGAGCCGACCGTCGACCTTGATCTCCAGAGCTGCCCCCTCGGCAGCGAGCTCGGTCGGGACCCAGGCCAGCCCGATCGCGCGGCCGACCTGCTCGCTCCAGCGCGCGCTCGTCACCCGTCCGCCCGGCCGGCCGCCGACCACGATCTGGCCGCCCTCCGGCGGAACCGTGCCGTTCCGCATCTCGAACCCGACGAGCCGCTCGCGGAAGCCGCGCTCCTGGACCTGCTCGAGTGCCCACTTGCCGACGAAGTCGTCCTTGTCGAACTTGACGATCCAGGGCATCCCCGCCTCGAGCGGATTCGACTCGGAGTCGGTGTCCTGGCCGACGATAACGTGCATCTTCTCGAGCCGCAGGACGCGCTGAGGCTCGAGCCCGAACGGCTCGACGCCGAGGTCGGCGCCCTGCTCGAGGATCGCGTCCCACAGGTGTTCGCCGAAGGGACTCGGCACGTGGATCTCGTAGCCGACCTCCCCGACGAAGCCGATCCGGAGGAGGAGGGCCGGCACGCCGGCGACCGGCGCCCGCTTGGCGTCGAGGTAGGTGAAGGCGTCGGCCGAGACGTCGAGGTCGGTGAGCCGGCCCAGCAGGTCTCGCGCCCGCGGCCCCGCGACGTTGACCGCGGCAAGCGCGCCGGTCGCATCGACGATCTCGACGTCGAGCTGCCAGATCGCGTTCCACCACTCGAACCACTCGAAGACCGCCTCCGCGCCTGTCGAGGTCGTCGTCACGTAGAACTCGTCGTCGCCGATGCGGGCGACGGTTCCGTCGTCCATGATCCGGCCAGCGTCGGTGCCGAGCACCGCATAGCGGATCCGCCCGAGCTTCAGATCGACGAACCGGTTCGGGTAGAGTCGCTCGAGGAAGATGACGGCATCGGGGCCGCGAACGAGCAACTTCCCGAGCGTCGAGACATCGATCACGCCGACCGCCTCGTGCACGGCCCGCACCTCGGCAGCGGGGTCGCCGTAGGCGTACGGCCGCCGCCAGGCGCCGGTCCACATCATCGTTCCGCCGAGCTCCTTGTGCCGGTGGTGCAGCGCCGTCCGCCGGGCCGGTTCGTGCCCGCGCCCCGCGAGCAGGCCCAGTGGCACGGGCGACCAGGGCGGCCGCGCGGTCGTCGTCCCGATCGCCGCCTCGCTCGTCCCGGTCATCTGCGCGTAGAAGCGAATCGAGGGGAGGTGGCAGAGCCGGCCCTGACAGGGGCCCATGGTCACCGTCGTGTAGCGCTTGGCGAGCTCGATCGAGTCGAAGCCCTCGGCGATCGCCCGCTTCATGTCCTTCGTCGTCACGTCCTCGCAGACGCAGACGAAGCATTTTCCTTTGCCCTCGTACGAGGGCAAAGGGTTGGCCTGCGCATGCCCTGCGCCAGTCACGGACCCAACGGCCTCGACCTGTGCGGGTAGTTCGGTAGGCATGAAGGTGCCGCTCACAGGCTCGTACTCGATCCGCGCGCCCGCCTGGGCGAGCAGCGAGTAGGCCGGTTGCGCGCCGCCGTCGATGACGAGGAGGTCGCAGCGGATTCGTTTGTCGTCCACTCGGAGCGACCGTACGTGGCCCCGCCCGCGGGCCTCGAGCCGGATCGGAGTCCGCACGCGCAGGTCGACGACCTCGACGATCTCCACGCCCGCAGCTTCCAGGTCGGCGACGACCTCGGGCTCGCGAGCGCTCACGATCACCGCACGATTGCCGGGCTTGAGAGCGAACTCCCTGACCAGACGGCGAACGCCGTTTGGCAGCATCACGCCGACGAGGTCGTTGCCGGGAAAGACGAGCGGCTGCTCGACTGTCCCCGTGGCGACGACGATCCGCTCGGCGCGGAAGCGATAGAGGATGTCGCCCGCGTCGACCGGAACGAGGCCGCCCTCGTAGATCCCGATCGCGCGCGCCGGGGCGATCGTCTCGAAGACCCCATCCCCGGGCAGGGGGCCGTCGTGGACGAGCACCACCTGGTGGCCCTCCTCGGCCGCCTGCCGCGCAGCCTCGATACCGGAGCGGCCGCCGCCGATCACGAGGACCTCGGTGTGACGGTGCTCGGTGTCGAACCGGCGCGAGCGCCGCGCGTGCTTGTCGACGCGGCCGAGCCCGGCGACGTTGCGCAGGAATCGCTCGTAGAACGGCCAGGCCCAGCGCGGCCTGATCATCGTGCGGTAGTAGAACCCGACCGGGATGAACGGCCCACCGACCTTGTCGACGATCGAGAGCAGGTCCCACTCGAGCGTCGGCAGTACGTTCTGCGCACGTACGACCGCGCCCCGGCGGGCCGGCTCGACGCACGCGCGTACGTTGGGGACGCCGTCGACCTCCATGAGGCAGTTCGGGCAGGAGCCCGAGCAGCAGTAGAGGCCGCGCGGGCGGTGGTACTTGAAGCTGCGCGAGAAGACGCGTCGGCCGGCCGCAAAGAGCGCCGACCCGATCGTGTCGCCCTCGAACGCGTCGATCGTTGCGTCATCGAAGAAGAACGTCAGCCCGCGGCTGCGGTCGATCAGCTCGCCCGGCTGGGCAGGCAGCCTCATACGGTGGGGGTCTCCGGTACGGGTGTGGGCGAAGGCTTTGCCTGCGGCCGCACCGCGACCCAGGTGCTCAGCACTTCGTTCGTGCGCGTGTCGCGCTCGGCCTGGAACCAGACCCGGCAGCCGAGCCGGTGGCACCACCACTCGCGCTGAATGCCGGCAACGTTACGCCGGAAGTAGAGGTAGGACGAAAGCTCGCGGCGGGACGGCGAGTCCTTCGGCCGGACGGCCACCTCGCCCGAATACGCGAACTCGTTCACGTCGCGCGGGCCGCACCTCGGGCAGGAGAGCAGGAACGACATCAGGAGGCGATCGGTTCGCTTCTGGGCTCCGTGTCGTCGAGCAGCGTCTTCAGCTGCTCGAGGACCCGAAGAAGGGCCTCGCGAGTGGAACGCTCGGCGGCGTCGCCGTCGCGGCGGCGGCAGGCTTCGAGCAACCGGTCGGGAGCGTGTCGCAGCTGGGCGGCAGCCTCGACGTCGCGGCAGAGGAAGAGGATGTAGCGCTCGACGCGCAAGCGCTGGTCGGCGAGCGCACGCTCGAGGCGGGGGCGCTCGGCGCAGCGGTAGCACGCGTCGCGGAACGACCAGAACGTGGCCAGGTAGGCCTCGAGGCTACCGCGCTGGTAGGCGTCCTCCATCTCGGCGCGCCGCGCGGCCATTTCTTTCAGCGCTTCGTCGGTGCAGTGCTCGGCCCCTTGCCGGGAGAGGAACGACTCGAGACCGAGCCGGAGCGATTGGATCTCCTCGAGCTCCTCGACAGTGAGGGGCGCAACCCGCGAGCCGCGGCGGGGGACGCTGACGACGAGTCCTTCGCTCTCCAGGCGGCGAAGCGCGTGGCGGATCGGAGTGAGGCTGACCTCGAAGCGGCCGGAGAGCTCCTCGAGTCGGAGCCGCTCGTTCGGGCCAAGCCCGAGGCTGCCTATCTCCTGTCGGAGCGCGCGGTAGACGCTCTCCTCAACCGATGCGATGTCCAGGGCGGAAGTCAAGCCAATCCCGACCTCTGATCCTTGATTCTTGACTCTTGACCCAATTGTCTCCTTGCGCGGCCGCCAAAGTCAAGTACCGAGAGCGGAAATTACCGAGCCGTGTTGCGTTCACCTCACCGCTCGATCAGGCGGAGCGGCGTGTCGCGCAGCGCTCTGGTGAGCTCCGTCTCGGCGACGCCCTGCTCGTACAGCGCCTGCGCGAAGGACCGAAGGGCTTCGGGCGGCGAAGGATTGTGAGCCTGGCCCGCATCGCTCGAGACGACGACGGCGTCACCGCCGAGTCGCAAGAGCGTTTCGGCCGCCTGCTCGACGGTCGATGTTCGCCAGAGCGGTGAGACGTTGAGGTAGGTCAGCTCGACCACGGCGCCTTGCTCGACGAGCGGCTCGAGCTCCTCTGCGCCGAGGCTCGGCACTGTGAAGAACGGATGCTGGACGAGGAAGCGCCGCACTCCGGCTTGCCGCGCGGCGGCGAGCAGGGCCGCGATCTCGCTGCGGTCGAGATGGCCGGTTGCCACGAGGGCGTCGTGTTCGGCAGCGAGGGCGAGCACCTCCCGCGCCGCGTCAACCAGCTTGCCCTCCTTGTCGAGTACACGGATCCCGGTCGGCGACTCGATCCCGCCCCGCTGCGAGGGATAGGCGCCGGTGCCGCCGAACGCCCGCGCGTGCGCGTCAGCGTCCATCGTGGGGAACCAGATACAGCGACCGCCGAGCCGCAGCGCCGCCTCTGCCGCCGCTGGGTTGATGCCGCCGACGTAGCGGTTGAGGACGACACCTCCGAGCACATCGAGCGAAGGGGAGAGCCGGTCGAGCACCGCTGCCGCCGCGACGGTGGAGCCCTCGTGCGCCTTCAGCAGGACCCCGACCATGCCGGCCTGCTCGCAGGCCCGGGCGAGGTCGAGCCCGTCGCCCCAGCGTGTGAAGAAGCTGGGCGCGCAGTGGACGTGCAGGTCGATCGCGCCTTCGAGCCACGGGTGACTGGCGTCAGGCTGATCTGATCGGGTCATCGAGCCGGTCGGCTGTTCCGCGGAGCGACCGTTGCAGGAAGTCGTCGATGAGCCCGATCAGCTGCTGAAAGGTCTGGTGGCGGTCGTGCATCCATTCGCTGTGGCCGGCGCCCTCGAGCAGGTGCAGCTCGCGCGGCTCGCCGGCAAGGTCATAGAGGCGCTGAGCCTCCTCGGGGGGATAAAGGTCGTTTGCGGCTCCATGGGCGAGGAAGAGCGGGCGCGGAGCGATCCGCCCGACGAGATGTTCGACCGAGAAGCGAAGCAACTGCTCGCTCGAATGGCCGGTGACAGGAAAGCCAAAGGCGGAGTCCTTGTAGAGCTCTGTCTCGACGTAGTCTCGAGTGGAACCGCGGAGAGGAACAAGCTCGAAGGCGGGGATCAGCGCTGAGCGACCGTAACGGAGGCGTTCGACGCGGTCGCGCTCGAGCCGCTCCATCAGCGCCGCCCACGAGGCGTCGTCGTGCAGCGCGCGGGTCGTGCGATAGCCATCTGCGATCGCGTTCAGGGCCAGGACCGCCGCTACGCGCGAGTCGTGCGCAGCTTCGGCGATCACCAGCGCCCCGCCGAGTCCCCACCCGAGCAGGACGAGCGGGCACTCGACAGTGCCGTCACGGCTGCACAGATAATCGACCGCCGCCCGAATATCCTCGACCTGCTCGCTGGGGAAAAGCCGACCTCGCTCACCATCGCTGAAGCCGAAACCGCGATAGTCGAAACAGAGGCAGGCATAGCCACGAGGGACGAGCGCACGCGCGAAGCGCGCGGGCTGCAAGGCCTTCAGACCGAGGTAGCCAGAGCAGGGGATCACGACCGCGGAATATGTCGAGGACGGCGGGTGCCAGAACTCGCCATCCAGCCGCTGCCCGTCGCTGAAAAAGCGGATCGACTCGCGCTCGCTCACCCAGCTACTCGCGCTGAGTCGCGTGGGCGCGGTGCGTATCCGAGGAGGCTCGAGAGCTGCGCTGCGACCTCTGTGAGACGCGGCCCGGCGGCTGCGAGGGCCTTCCCGGCACGGAACTTCGGGGCGGAGAGGTTGAGAGCGGCGATGACGCGGCCGTCGAAGTCGAAGACTGGTGCTGCGACACCGACCAAGCCGGGTTCGAACTCTTCGTCGACGTAGACCCAACCCTTCTTCCGCTCGCGCGCAAGCGTCGCGGCGAAATCAGCGAAGCTGGTTGGGCCGTTCGGGCCCGGTGGACAGAACTCGAGATCACCCAGCAGCGCGGTGAGATCTTCCTCGCTATGGCCGAAGAGAAGGGCACGGCCGGCCGACGTGCAGTACAGGTATGGGTGACTGCGGCCGACCCAGTCGGCCGCCTGCAGAGTATGCGCAGGCGACTCGGAGATGATGGTGAGGACCTCGCGGCCGTCGAGGATCGAGAGGTAGGCGCGTTCTTCGAACTCATCGGTCAGCAGCCGCACAAACCCCGCAGCCGCATTTCGAAGCTGCGGCTGTCCGGCACGCGCCGCGAGCGCGAAGAAGCGCCACCCAAGGCGGTAACCCTGGGTTGTTGGATCACGATCGACCAGTCGCGACTCGGACAGCACCTCGAGCGTCCGGGAGACGCGGCTGATCTCGTTTCCCGTCAGCTCGGACAGTCGCTTCACGCCGAGGCCGCCTGCTCGCAAAGCCTCGTCCCCGCCGAGCGTGAGCAGGAGTGCCACGGCGCGACGTACCGCTACCGCCGGCTCCCGCTCCATCTCGCGATCCTAACACCGCCACGGCAGAATCGCAAAGTGAGTTGTGTTTCTTCAGCAACTGCACTTGTGAAGATGCGGTGGGTGTGGCAAGATCGGTGGCACGATGCGGATCGAGTCGGTCGAATCGCACGCCGTCCTCATCCCGCTGACAACGCCGACCGCCTTCTCGACTCGACGCATCAAAGCCCGCGAGTACGTAATCGTTCGCATCGTCGACGAGGATGGCGCCGGCGGCATCGGCTACACGTACGCCGGCGACTCCGGTGGCCTCTGGCTCCGAAGCGGCATCGAGCAGCTCCTCGCGCCACGGCTGCAGGGCCGCAGCGTCTTTGCAATCGAAGAGAGCTGGGAATTGATCTTCCGCGACTTGCTGCTCCTCGGCCGCCGCGGGGCGCTGCTGCGCATGCTCAGCGCGGTCGATATTGCCCTCTGGGACCTCCTCGCCAAGAGAGCCGGCCTTCCGCTTCGCAACCTGCTCGGCGGATCGCTCGACACCGTCTCCGCCTACGCAAGCGGCGGCTACTACCGGCCCGGCGACCCTTGCGAAAACGTGGCTGCCGAGCTCGAGCGCTACCGCGAGCTCGGCTTCACCGATTTCAAGCTGAAGTTCGGCGGCCTGCCTCTCCGGGAAGATCTCGAACGCGTCGCGACTGCCAGGCGAACGCTGGGGCCGGACGCCCGCCTGGCCCTCGACATCAACAACGGCTGGCGGACGCTCGAGCAAGCGATGCACGCCCTCGAGGCGCTCCGCCGGTACGACATCTGGTGGATCGAGGAGCCCTTCCCGCCCGACGACATCGCGAACCACGCCCTGCTTGCCGCGCGCTCCGACATCCCGATCGCAACCGGTGAGATCGAAGCCACGCGCTGGGGCTTCGTGCAGCTCGTCAACCAACATGCCGCCCACATCCTCCAGCCCGACGCCTGCGTCGCCGGGGGTATCAGCGAGTGGCGGCGAATCAGCGCCCTTGCGGCGGCACATGACATTCCAGTCATCCCGCACTGGCACGCCAACCTCCATGCCCAGCTCGCGGCCGCAACTCCGAACTGCGCCGCGGTCGAGTATTTCGCCCCCCGCGAAGGGATCTACAACTTCGAGCAGCTTGTCACCAACCCCCTCATGGTCGAGGACGGCCGCATCACCCTCGACCGCACACCCGGAATCGGCATCGAGCTCGACTGGGACGCCGTCAGCCACCACGCGATCACCGTGACAACCCTCGCAGCCTGATGACGAGCGTGAAAGCCCCACAGGAGTGGACAATCGAGGATCGGAGGATGTCGCTCGTCGCGTGGCCGGCCGAAGGGCGGCTGAGGGCGCCTAACTCGACTACGGTCCTCTCGAGGGATAGGAGGCATAGATGGACCGGGAGACGCGAAGGTCGGTCGAGGAGTACCGTCGCACGGCGGCGGGCCCGATCGAGAACAACCTGATCGACGAGCTGGTCGCCGGGGAGCTCGATCGTGCGGAGTTCCTGCGCAGGGGCGCGATGTTCGGCCTCTCCGCGGGTGTGATGGGTAGTCTGCTCGGCTACGTCGGCGAGGCCCGGGCGGCGCAGACCGGGCCCTCCCGAATCGCGGTCAAGCGCGGCGGGACGATCCGCGTCGCCATGAACCACTATGCCGGCTCGAACGAGCCGTACAAGCTAGGCGGTGGTGGCTCCCTGGCGCTCGCGAGCATCCCGGGCGAGTTCCTGACTTTCTCCAACAACCAGCTGCAGGTGAAACCGTCGCTTGCGACGAGCTGGAAGGCGAACGCCAATGCGACAGTGTGGACGTTCCAGTTGCGCCGCGGGGTCAAGTTCCACAACGGCAAGACGATGACCGCCGACGACGTCGTGGCGAGCTTCAAGCAGTACACGGGTAATAAGCAGTCGCAGGCGCTGTCGGTGTTCAAGGGCGTCCTCAGCCCGGCGGGCGTGATCAAGCGGGGCCCCTATACGGTCGAGTTCCGGCTCGACCAGCCGACGGGCGCCTTCCCCTATCTGGTCAGCCAGACGACCTACCAGGCGATCATCCAGCCGAGGGAGTTCGCCGTCAAACCGGACAGCTGGGTGGCGGGCGGGATGATCGGCACCGGTGCGTTCCGGCTCGTGAGCCTCAAGGACCAGGTGAGCGCCACGCTTGTCCGCTTCCCTCAGTACTGGGGTGGCCCGGCGCCGCTCGACGGCGTGCAGCTGACCTTCGCATCGAGCCCGGCGGCGCAGGTGCTGGCCCTGCGCGGCGGCCAGGTCGATCTCGTCCAGCAGCTCGCCCCGCAGGCGTCTGCGCCGTTCCGCAACAACAGCCGGTTCAAGATCTTCCACGCCCCGACCTCGTCGCATCGCCAGTTCTGCCTGCGGGTCGACGCCGACCCGTTCACCGATCGCAGGACACGGCAGGCGATCGCGATGACACTCAATCGACCCGACCTGATCAAGAAGCTGTTGGTCGGGGAAGGGACGCTCGGGAACGACTCGCCGTTCTGGTCGCACTATCCATCGACGGACCGGTCGATCAGGCAGCGTCAGCAGAACACTGCGCTGGCCCGCAACCTGCTCCGGGCCGCCGGCCAGGAGGGGATCAAGTTCACGATCACGACGCACCGGCAGCTCGAGCTTCCCGAGTACGCCACCGCGATCCAGGCGGCGGGCCACGAGGCCGGCATGGACATCTCGATCGACGTGCAGTCGGATGCCGAATACTTCGGGGGCACGGGCGCGACGACCCCGTGGCTGAACAGGCCGGCGACGGTCACGGAGTGGGGCGCCCGCGGTGTGCCCAACGTCTACATCGTCGCGGCCTACCTCTCGGACGGCATCTGGAATGCGGCGCACTACAAGAACCCCGAATTCGACTCAGCCGCCAAGTCGTTCATCGCAGCTGTCGATGTGCAGACGCAGCGGAAGTACACGAAGAGAATGGCCGGTCAGCTGCTGCGCGACACGCCGGTTGTGACCTCGTTCTTCATCAACTACGTGACCGCCGGAACGGCCAGGGTGGGAAACTACCAGGCGGAAGGGCTGACGCACGTCCGTCTCGCGAAGACCTGGCTGGCGTGATAGGGGCAACGACGCGGCTTGCCGGCGCACCATGTGCGCCGGCAAGCCGCAGCTGACGATTCGAGGCCGACTCCCATGGGCCGTTACGTTCTAAAGCGCCTCGGTCTCGCGCTTCTCACCTTGCTGCTGCTGAGCGCGATCGTCTTCGCGATCGCACAGCTTCTCCCCAGCAACGTGGGTCGCCTCGTGCTCGGCCAGTACGCCTCAGACGAGGCGGTCGCCGAATGGAACCACCAGCACGGCACCGACCGATCCGCCGTCGTCCAGTACGTCGACTGGCTCAGCGGCGTCGTGCGGGGTGACCTCGGTACGTCGCTGGCGCAGGAGCGGCCCGTCTGGGAGATCCTCGAGCCGGCGCTGGTCAACTCGATGAAACTGGCTGCGTTCGCGTTCCTGCTCGTCGTCCCGTTCGGCATCCTCGGCGGGGTCGTCGCCGGGCTCCGGGTGGGGAGACCGACCGACCGAACGATCACCGTCGTCGGGCTCTCGCTTGCGGTTGTGCCGGAGTTCGTCACCGGGCTCGTCCTGATCCTCGTCTTCGCGATCTGGCTCGGCTGGCTGCCGGTCACAGCGCAGTGGGAGGCGGGCGCCGGCGTCCTCTCCCAGGTCAGGTACCTGACCTTGCCGGCGATCGCGCTCACCATCGTCCTGTTCGGCTACATCGCCCGGATCACGCGGGCGGGCGTCGTCGAGGCGCTCGACGCCGACTACTCGCGCACGGCCTACCTGAAGGGCCTGCCGCAGGCGACCGTGATCCGCCGCCATGTGCTCCGCAACGCGCTGATGCCGACGATCGCCGTCGTCGCTACTCAGGTGGGGTATCTCGTCGGCGGCCTCGTCGCGATCGAGTACCTCTTCAATTACCAGGGGCTCGGCCTCATGGTGCTGCAGGCTGCGCAACTGAAGGACCTCACCGTGCTCAGCGCAGGCGTGCTCGTGATGGGAGTCGTCTACCTGCTCGTGACGCTGGTTGCCGACATCCTGTTCGCACTGGTCAATCCGCGCATCCGGTACGGGGCTGCCGAGTGAGCACGATCGCCGCGACGCCGCCGCGGTCGGAGGCGAGGACGGCACGCCGCGAGCGCATTCGCATGCTGCTGCGGAGCCCGAGCTTCCTGATCGGCGGGACGGTGATTCTGTTCTGGGTCGTGTGCGCGTTCCTCGGCTCGCGGATCACGCCGTTCGATCCGATCTTCGACCAGAGCTCGGGCGTGAGTCAGCCTCCCTCGTCCGAGCACTTTTTCGGCACCGACCGCCTCGGCCGCGACGTCTTCTCGCGCGTGCTCGCCGGCTCCCGCGACATCCTCATCGTCGCGCCGCTGGCGACGCTGCTGGCGACGATCCTCGGCACGGCGCTCGGGCTGATCACCGGCTACTTACGCGGTATCGCCGACGACACGATCAGCCGCATCACCGACGCGGTGCTGGCGATCCCGGTGATCGCGCTGGCGGTCACCGTCGTCGCGGCGCTCGGGAGCCGGTCGACATGGGCAGTCGCGATGATCATCGCGATCGTGTTCACACCGATCATCACGCGGACGGTGCGGGCGGCCGTGCTGGGCGAGGGGCAGCTGGAGTACGTCGAAGCGGCGCGCCTGCGCGGGGAGCGGGCGCCCTACGTGATGTTCGCGGAGGTCCTGCCGAACGTGATGCCGCCGATTCTCGTCGAGGCGACGATCCGGCTCGGTTATGCGATCTTCGCCGTCGCGACCCTGACGTTCATCGGGTTCGGCTTGCAGCCGCCGTCGCCCGATTGGGCGGTGCAGATCGCCGACAACTACCAGTTCGTCGATCAGCAGTGGTGGACGGTGCTCTTCCCGGCGCTGGCGATCGCATCGCTGGTGGTGGCGGTCAACCTCGTCTCCGACAGCGTGCAGCAGGCGCTCGAGCGGTGAGCGCTCCCGAGGCCGCGACACCTGCGCTCGAGCTCCGCGACCTCGGAGTCGACTATCGCGTGCGCGGAGTCAAACGCTCGGTCCTGCGCGGGGTTTCGTTCACGATCGCGGGTGGCAAGTCGTACGGCCTCGTGGGTGAGTCGGGGTGTGGGAAGTCGACCGCCGCGTTGGCAATCGTCCGTTACCTGCCGCGGAACGGCGGCGTCTCATCTGGCTCGATCTCGGTCGCGGGACGGAACGTCCTCGCGTTACGCGGCCGCAAGCTCCGCGAGTACCACGCGCGAACGGTGTCGATGGTCTACCAGAGCCCCGGGGCCGCGCTGAACCCGTCGCTCAGAGTGGGGGTGCAGGTGGCCGAGGCGTTCACCGTGCTCGGGGTGTCCTCGAAGGAGGCCGCCGAGCGGGCCCGGGATGCGCTTGCACGTGTCCGCATCGCCGATGCCGGATCGGTGATGAACCGGTATCCGCACCAGCTCTCCGGTGGGATGCAGCAACGGGCCCTCATCGCGATGGCGCTGGCCAAGGATCCCGCTCTCCTCATCCTCGATGAGCCGACGACCGGTCTGGACGCGACAGTCGAGGCGGAGGTGCTCGACCTCGTGGCGCAGCTCCAGGCCGAGCTGTCGACCTCGGTTCTGTTCATCAGCCACAACCTCGGTGTCATCTCGAAGATGTGCTCTCGAGTCGGCGTCCTCTATGCAGGACGCCTCGTGGAGGAGGGCCCGGTCGAGACGATCCTTCAGGACCCCCGCCACCCGTACACCGTCGGGCTCCTTCGCTGCATCCCGCGCGGTGGGGTTCGCAAGGACCATGGCCGCCTGGACACGATCCCGGGGTTTCTCCCGGGCCTCGGAGAAGAGTCCACCGGCTGCGTGTTCGCGGCCCGCTGCGCGCTCGCCGACGAGCACTGCCACGCCGAGGAGCCTCCGCTCGCGACGATCGCTTCCGGTCACAAGAGCCGCTGCTGGTACCACGAGCGTGCTCGCGATCTCCCCAGAGCAGAGTCGGCGGATCTCGAGCTCCCGGCAGTCGACCGCACGGCTCCCCCGCTGGTCGAGGTCGCCGGGCTCACGAAGGTCTTCCGGCAGCGAGGCCACGACGTCCACGCGCTCACCGATGTCAGCGCCGCGATCTGGCCGGGCGAGACCCTCGGGCTCGTCGGCGAGTCCGGAAGCGGCAAGACGACGCTGGCGAGAACGCTTCTCGGCATCGTCCCGCCGACGGACGGTACCGCGGCGCTCGAGGGAGAGCTCCTTCCGGCGCGCTACCAGAAGCGCTCGCAGACCGAGCTCCGCGCGCTGCAGATCGTCTTCCAGAACCCGGACTCGGCACTGAACCGCCGCCACTCCGTTCGCCGCATCCTCCAGCGCTCGCTGAAGAAGCTCGCGGGCGTGGGCGGCCAAGCGGCGGAGCGGCGCATGCTCGAGATCGCCGACCGGGTTCGTCTGACCGAGCGCACGCTGACCCAGAAGCCGGTGCAGCTCTCAGGTGGGCTCAAGCAGCGTGCTGCGATCGCGCGCGCCTTCGCGGGCGACCCCAAGCTCGTCGTGTGCGACGAGCCGACGTCGGCGCTCGACGTCTCCGTGCAGGCGGCGATCCTCAACCTACTCGTGGAGCTGCAGGCCGAGCAGCGGGTCTCGTACCTCTTCATCTCCCACGACCTGGGAGTGGTGCGCTACATCTCGGACCGAATCGCGGTCCTCTACCTCGGCCGCCTGCAGGAGCTCGGCCCGGCCGACGTCGTCTTCGACGGCCCCCACCACCCGTACACGGAAGCGCTTCTCTCCGCGGTACCGACGATCGACGGCGGCGGCCGCGACCGCATCAGGCTCGAAGGTGAGATGCCGAGCGCCGCCTCGCCCCCGACCGGCTGCGTCTTCCATACTCGCTGCCCCCGGAAAGTCGGCGCGATCTGCGAGCAGGCCGAGCCGCCTCTCGTGGAAGTGGAGGAGGGCCACTTCATGCGCTGCCACATCCCGATCGAGGAGCTGCGCCAGCTACAGGTCGAGCCGAACCAGGTCGCCACGGCGTGAAGAGCCGCGGGACCGCCGGTTGTCCGATCCCGGGGTGTTGATGACTCAGTACCAGCGTGCGACGCGCAGTACCGAGGTCGTCTCCGATCGCGGCGTCGTCTCGTGTAGCCACATCCAGGAGGCAGACGCCGGGGTGCGGATGCTCGAGGCAGGCGGGAATGCAGTCGATGCCGTCGTCGCGGCCGCGTTCACCGGCCAGGTCGTGGAGCCCGCCTGTTGCGGACTGGGCGGCTACGGTCACATGGCACTCTTCCTGGCGGATACGCGGCAGCTCGTCTCCGTCGACCACTATGTCCGCGCGCCGGCCGCAGCCAGACCAGATATGTTCGAGCTCGACAGAAGTCAGCCGACGACCTACTACGGTTGGCCGACCGCCGTTGACCGGCGAAACGAGTGGGGGGCGATATCGGTCGCCGTCCCGGGCGCGGTCGCCGGCCTGTGCGCAGCCCATGACCGGTGGGGCAGGCTGCCGCTCGCGCAGCTGCTGGCGCCGGCGATCGAGGCCGCCGAGGCGGGCGTGCGCGTCAGTTGGGATCTGGTACTGGCCATCGTCGCGCGACTGAAGGAGATCGAGGCGCTGCCCAACGCCGCGGCGCTACTTCTCCGCGACGGCCGACCACCGAAGCTGACCGAAGACGATGTCGCCTCGCGCGGGCCGGACGAGCGAATCGACACCTCGGCACTTGCGAAGACGCTGCGCGAGATCGCCCGCCACGGAGCTGCCGGCTTCTACAGCGGGTGGGTCGCCGAAGCGATCGAGCGGGAGATCAAGGCAGGCGGCGGCATCCTCACGACCGACGACCTCGCCTCCTACCGGCCGAAGATCACCCTCGAGCCAGGAGCGTGGTATCGGGGAATCCGCTACTCGACAGGCTCGGATTCCGTCGGCTACGAGGCACTCAACATCCTCAGCTGCTTCGACCTTGCCGCCTACGGGCCCGAGAGCAGCGAGTACCGGCACCTGATGGCAGAGGCGATGGGCCACGCCTACGCCGACAACATGCACTTCTATGCCGATCCCGACTTCGCCCCGAGCCCCGTCAACGGCCTTGGAAGTCCCGAGTTCGCCGCTTCCCGGGCGGCAAGCATCCGCCTCGACCGAGCTGCGCCCCGACCGATCGCACCCGGCGATCCGTGGCCCTACGAGCGGGAGCTGCCTATCACTGAGGTCATCGCGACACGGCCGTCTGCGTCAGGTCTCTCGGGTACCAGTCAGATGGTTGCTGCGGATGGCGCCGGCAACGTCGTCGCCCTCATCACCTCTGTCACGTCCCGCTTCGGCTCCCTCGTCCTCGTCCCCGACGGCGGCTTCTTCCTCAACAACGCAATGCGGAACTTCGACCCGCGGCCCGACCGCGCGAACTGCATCGCGCCCGGCAAGATGCCCATCTTCGGTGTCCCGGCGATCGCGGCCGAACAGAACGGCGTCGGGGTTTTCGGCGCCTGCGGGTCCGACGGTTATCGGATCACGAGCGGCGTCCTCCACGCCTTCGTCAACCACGTCGACTTCGGCATGCGGGTCCAGCAGGCGCTCGACAGGCCGCGGGTCCATTGCCAGGGCGAGGAGACGTTCGTCGACAGGCGCATCCCGTTAGCGGTGCAGGAGCGACTCGCCGAGCTCGGGCACGTGGTCGTGCAGCAGGACGAGACGCCGGCCCCGATCAACTTCTCCCGCGTCAGCGCCGTCGCACGCGACCCGGCGACGGGCGAGTTGTCCGCAGGTTCCAGCCCGTCGTGGAACACGGCCGCCGCTGGCGTGATGAGCGCACACGGACGATGAAGATCGGCACGAAAGAGCTCTCCACGCGCACATTCGGCAACGAGGACCATCTCCCACGAGTGCCGTTACCCACCCTGGAGGAGAGCTGCGAGAGGTTCCTTGCGTGGTGCGCGCCGCTGTTGACCGAAGATGAATTGGCGGCGACCCAGACGGCTGTCGCGTCGTTCCTTCTACCTGAGAGTCCTGCGCGACAGTTCCAGGCAGCGCTCGAGCAATACAACGCCAGCAAGGGAGTGCAAAGCTGGCTCGATGCGTTTTGGTCCTATCGCTATTTGGGGCGGCGCGATCGCATTGCGCTCAACGCCAACTTCTTTTTGCTCTTCGAGGATTCCGACGAGGGGCAGCTGAAGCGGGCTGCAGGACTCATCGCTGCAGCCGTCAACTACAAGCTGCTGCTCGACGCGCAGCGTATTCCGCCTGTCGTCCAACAAGAACGAGCGCTGTCAATGGAGCAGAACAAGTTTCTGTTCTCCACCACGCGGATTCCTGGGCCTGCGCAAGACACGGTCCGCGCGCCGTACAGCGAGGACTGGCCGGGCCCTTCGCGGGAACGCCACATCGTCGTCATCCATCGCGGGAAGATGTTCCGCATGGATGTGATCGGCCCGGATGGTCGGCCGTACACCGTGGCTGATTTAGTCGCCGGGCTGCGCCTGCTAGTAGCGGATTGTGCCGCCGACGCCGTGCCGTGTGCGTCTGTGGGGCATCTGACCACCAAGTCACGTGCGGAGTGGGCCGAGAGCCGGCGTGCGCTGCTCAACTGCCATCCCGACAATGCGAAGAGGCTCGATACAGTCGAGACCGCGCTGTTTTGCGTGTGCCTCGAGGAAACCGCGCCGAAGGACGTTCTCGAGGCGTGCGACGAGCTACTGCACGGCGACAGCGGCAATCGCTGGTTCGACAAGGCCCTTTCCCTGATCGTCTTTCAGGACGGTACCGCGGGAATCAACGTCGAGCACTCCAAACTGGACGGGATCACGATCCTGAACCTCGTCGATACGTTGCTCGACCAGTCGCCGGAAGAACACTCGAGCCAGGCCGGGGCCCAGTCCCAGGGCATACCGGTAATCGAGGCCATCGAGTTCGATCTCGACGCAGACTTGCAGGCTGACGTGCGAATCGCCGCCGCCTCGTTTGCCGCGCACGCGGCCGACACGGCCACCTCCGTGCTCTCGCTCGAGGATTTCGGCGCAGACCGGGTCAAGCAGCTGGGCATGTCGCCAGATGCGTTCGTACAGATGGCCTTCCAGCTCGCCCACAAGCGCGCCAAAGGACTCGTGGGCGCCACGTACGAATCGATAGCCACGCGGCAGTACCGGCACGGGCGCACGGAAGCAATGCGGGTCGTCACGCCCGAGGTCGTGCGCTTCGTGACGGTCATGGACGACCCCGAAGCCGACGAGACGACCCGCAGGACGGCGTTTCGGGCCGCGGCCGGGAAACATGTGGAACGTGCGAAGGAGTGTCAAGCGGGTCATGCGCCCGAGCAACATCTGTGGGAACTCCAGCTGATTCAGAGGCGCCGCGGTGAGGCACTGGGGCTCCCCGCGCCGCTCGCCCTCTACGAGACGCCAGGCTGGCTCAAGATGCGGGATGACTACCTGAGCACCAGCTCCACATCGTCCACGAACATCCAGTACGGCGGCTTCGGCCCCACCAGCGAGCGAGGCATCGGCCTCGGGTACATATTGCTTCCCGACCGATTCAGCCTCCACCTGAGCACCCGTCGTCCCTTAGCCGGCGAGATGCTTCTGTTCGCCGACGAGCTCCGGGAGGCTATCCGCGAACTGCAAGACCTGTTGGCATCCGAGGAAGAGCAGGAGCAATTGCGGCGCCCGACAACCAGATCGACCGCGTGAACCTGCTGCGCCCGAACGACCCGCCGCTCCGTTTTCCCTGGAGCTCGCAGCTCGACTGCCTCCGCGAGGGCGTATGGTCCCGTGCGTGCCGTGTGGCAGACCTAAACCCGGGAGGGATTGATGATCAGATTGCGAACGCTGTTCGCGCTGTTCGCTGCACTCGCGCTCGCCGCTGGGCTTGCGACAGCGACTGCAGGAGGCGGTAACGCAAAGAAGACCCCGCTGGCGCCCGTTCAGCTCGGCGGCGCTGCGCCCGGTGGCGGGTCCTGTGCCCCTGGCTTCTGGCACCTTCAGATCGGGGAGGCAACCGCCTCCTACACCGTTCCGGCCGGGGCTTGGCGGCTGACTTCTTGGAGCATGTGGGGTAGCTCGGGATCCGTCAGTTTTCTTGTGCTGCGTCCGGATGGGGGAACCGCCTACACGGTCGTTTACGCCTCTCCCGCCCACTCACTGACTGGCGGTATCAACACCTTCGCCGACAGCGTCAGGGTGGTTGCAGGCGACAAGATCGCCTTCGGTGCAAACACGGGTCTTCCCGGTTGCTTCGTCTTTACAGGAAACGCCGGCGACTCGGTCGGCTGGAACCATCAGGCGTTTAGCCTGGGTTCGACTGTTGACTCGGCGGCCCCGCCCTCGCCGTGCAACGGGTGTGTGACGCGGAACCGCTGGAACCTCGGGGCCACAGTCGAACCGATTACCAAGGGCGACTGCAAGAAGGGCGGGTGGATGGGTTGGCCCATGTTCAAGAACCAGGGTGACTGTGTGAGCTACGTTGCCACAGGCGGCAAGAACCCCGGCAACGCCTAGGTGAGCTGCCTACAGAGGTTGTGAACGGCTGAGGGTTCTATCCGGCCCTCCTTCGGGTGTGTGGGTCTGCGACGACTCACTCCCGAAGCAGGGCTCGGATGTATCTGCACGCTAACGGCAAGCTCGGACTGGCCGTGAAGACCTTGGATATCTCGATCGACCCGCGGCCGCGTCTAGCGGAGTCCGCGGACCTCGTACGCGGCGACCGGGCGAGTGAAGCCTTTCAGCTCGAGGTTCCCGGCCGGCGCCGTCTCGACCGTCTCCTCTACGGCTGCGTACAGGCGCTGCTCGGAAATGGTCTCGTAGCCCCTGGAGCAGACGGCCAGTGGCCGATGCTCGAGTTCGACTCGGACCAGAGATTCGCCGAGCCGGTGGCGCTTTCGTCCACCCAGTCCGTTGACCGTCCGCTTCCGCGTTGAGCCCTCAGGCTGAGCCTCGACCTAGTCACGCTCCGTGCTCGGCGCAATCGGGAGCCTAAGCGCTCGAGTCGCAGCGGTCAAGTGCCCTCCCTTGAGCGGTCCGCTGTACCGATGGCCAGGATCCGGCCCCCGGAAACAAGTGCGCGGCCAGCGAGGGGTCCCGGAATTCGCCCAGCGGCCACCCCTTCTAGCCCTTGTAGGTTCCGGTGCCTGCGGTGATCTGCCAGGTGCCGTACTCGATGAAGGACTCGTCCTTTGTGGGGTCGGGGTTGCGGATTCCGATGCTGACGCCGCGGAAGAGGAGGAAGAGCGTTCCCTTCTTGCCTGTCAGATAGTTGCGGGTGGCGCAGATCGGCTCCTGCACCTTCCCATCGACAGTCTTTAGGTTCTTGATCACGATGCGAGACTTCCCTGCCGTACCCTGCTGCCCATCGAGCCGATGCGCGGGACGCGCTTTGTTCTCAGTCTGGCTTCGCGTGGGTGCGCAAACTCGATTCGGACCGCGCGTCAAAGCGGCCGATCATCCAATTGCAGGCAAAAACGGACTTTGCGCACTCCCACACCGTGCGAATCCCATCACGAACCCGACCTCAAGCGCGTGTGCCATTGCCGGGAGAGATACTGGCGATGATGGCGACTGAATGACAAGGGGGTGTCGTGAGGGTCTCGATCCTGGACGACTACTTCGACACGCTGAGGACGCTCGACTGCTTCGAGCGACTCGCCGACCATGACGTGACGGTCTGGAACGATCACGTGCAGGACGTCGATGATCTCGCGGAGCGCCTTGCCGGGTGTGAGGCACTGGTGCTGATCCGCGAGCGGACGGAGATACGAGAGCTGGTTCTCGAGCGTCTGCCGGAGTTGCGGCTGATCAGCCTACGAAGCGTCTACCCGCATATCGACATCGGCGCGTGCACTCGGCTCGGGATCGTCGTCTCGTCGAATCTGCATACGGGCTCGCCGTCGTACGCCACGGCCGAGTTGACGTGGGGGCTCGTGCTTTCGGCGATGCGCCGGATCCCGCAGCAGGTTGCCTCGCTCAGGGCGGGCAACTGGCAATCAGGGCTTGGGAGCAGTCTCCGCTCGAAGACGTTCGGCGTGTACGGGTACGGCCGGATCGGCAGGGTTGTCGCCGGCTACGCCCGCGCGTTCGACATGAACGTCTCGGTGTGGGCGCGTGAGGCGTCGCGAGAACACGCCCGCGCGGACGGCTTCGCTGTCGCGGCGAGCAAGGAGGCGTTCTTCGAGGCGTCCGATGTGATCTCGCTGCACCTTCGTCTCGTCGATGCAACACGCGGGATCGTGACGGCTGCCGATCTGGCCAGGATGAAACCAACTGCGCTGCTCGTGAACACGAGCCGGGCGGGGCTCATCGAGCCCGGCGCGCTTGTCGACGCGCTCCACTCCGGCCGCCCCGGTCTGGCTGCGGTCGACGTGTTCGAGCACGAGCCCCTCACCGACCGCGCCGATCCGTTGCTTCTGCTCGACAACGTCGTGTGCAGCCCGCACATCGGGTACGTGACGCGAGAGGAGTGGGAGCTCCAGTTCGCCGATATCTTCGACCAGATCAACGCCTTCGCCGCCGGAAGCCCGATCCACGTCGTCAATCCGGAAGCGCTCGCTGCGGCTCGAGGAGCCCCTCCCTGATGCGGGCTTGAGCGGAGACGCGCTGCAAGTCGCACGATGCGGTGGACTCGACTTAGGCCTTCCGACGAAACGAGATCTTTAGGTCGTCGTCCCACGTCGTGTCGTCGCGGGACAGCTTCCAGAGACCGTCGATCGTGTCGCCGTCGTCGCTGAACGTGCCGGTGAACCGTTGGGAGAAGCCGGGCGCGTTCCGCCACATCCTCCAGGCGCGGTCGTTGAAGCTCACGCCGTAGACGCGGTGGACGCCGCGCGAGTCGAAGTACTGCATCGCTAGCCCGTCCTCGAACTCGCCGAAGACGATCAGCGAGTCGGGAAACTCCGGGTGGTCGGTGCGCGAACGCTGGAGAAGGAACCGCCTTCCCTCGAGCCACTCGAAGTCGGCCAGCCCGCCGACGATGGTCGTGGGAAGCGCCGGGTGCGTGGCCTCGATCGCCCACGAGCCGACGAGCTTGTTCAGCAGTGCGAGCGCGTCGTCTCCAGCAGACGGCATCGCTCGAACCATACGCGCACCGGTGTGGCGAGCCACACCTCACGCAGCTACTCCACTCGTTCAGCTCTGCTCCGGCTCTCCTGGGAACTCGTCCCGTCGGGATTCACCAATCGCGTGACGACGTACGACACCAACGACCTTCCTCGGACTTCTTTCGGCACGCGCATGGTGCGGCTCGCGCGCGCGATCGTCGGCAGCGCCGCAGACATCGGGCCGCTCGAGAAGCTCGAAGCGTCCCGCATCCCTCGATCGAGGGAAGAAAGGACTATACTCTGGAGTCTGGTGAGGTAAGAGCAAAATTAAGTAGGGGGAGATGGAGGTAAAGGTGTATTACAGCAGAGTTGCCCATTACGGGGGCGCCCCCGATTTTGCTCATCGCGCGAAGCAGGGCGAGGTGCTAGTCCGGGCGCGGGAGCCTCATGAGGCGTTACTGGAACGAGGTGAGCTCGAAAAACGAGGTGGACTCCGCTTCTTCGCCCGCTTCGTCCCTGCGTTCGGCAGACGGACAAAGATCACAGGAGAAGCTGTCGAAGCGCTGGGGGCGGCCTGCGCGCGTGCTCGCCGGCGGATTTCGCTCTCCCTGGATGGCCAGCTTGCCGAGCCTGAGCAGGCGCTTCTCGCAGGCCACCTCGAAAACTGCGCAGCCTGCTCCTCGTTCCACGCCCTCTCCGCAGCGCCGACAGCGATGCTACGAGGCACGGCCTGAGTGCACTTCGACCTCGTTTTAGCCAGAAGGTGAACGGTGTGCACGCCAGGGTCCTACGACCTGGTCGTGGAGGAGCAGGCCAGACACCCCGTGACTCCAGCCGGGTCAGCGGCCGGGGCACTCGAGCCGGCGGTCGACCCACTCGCGCTTGATCCTGACGACGCGGCGAGGTGAACTCCTAGCCGAAGCGCTGCTCGACGGCTTGCCGCGTCCGGTTCAGGGCTTCGGCGACCTGCGACCAGGTAGCGCCCTGCGCACGAGCCTCCTCGACGGCGGCGCGCTCGACTTGCTGCAAGACCTCTTGCATGTCAGCTAGGGCGTCGAGGATCACGAGCGGCTCGTTGCTCGAGCGGACACGGAACATCGCCTTGCGGTACCGACCCAGGACTTCCTCGGGAATCCGCCTGATCAACCACGGGTGATCGAAACCGTCGGCAGCAGCAGGGGTCATCGCTGCCCGATGCTACAGCAGCCCATTTGCGTTGACGAGTGCGCCTTCCGTTCCTCGCCCAGCTCGAGCAAGGAATCTTGACAGCATCGGACAAGGTCTCCACGCTAGCTGCGCTTGGTCGGTGAAAAGTTCACGGTCCGGTCATGTTTTCAGGCGGCGAGGTCGGCGTCGGTGATGCGGGCGTTGAGGGCCTGCTCGAAGTTGCGCCAGGAGCGCGCGAGCGCTGAGCGGGCGGCGATCTCGGC
>JBKPSO010000245.1:0-6620 GCA_046735055.1 Actinomycetota bacterium | reverse complement strand
GCCGCGGAAGCGCAGCCCGAGCTCGAGCGCGTTCCATTCCTTCGGGAGCTGCGGATCGACGAGCAACGCCTCGCCTCGCGGACGGATGCCGCCGAACCCGAAGGCGAGTGCCTGCCACAGGCCGCCCATCGTCGCCAGGTGCAAGCCGCCCGCGGTGCTGCCGGTGAGGTCGTCGAGATCCATCCGGGCTGTGCCCCCCAGCGCCTCTAACGCAGGCCGGTACCGGCCGGCCCGGGCGAGCACGCTTGCGTTGATCGGCGGCGACAGCGAGCTGCCGTGGGCCGTTCGGGGCTCGTAGAAGTCGAGGTTCGGGACGAGCGAGCCCGGGGCCACCTCGTCGGGCAGCATGTGGTGGAGCATCAGCACGTCCGCCTGCTTCAGCACCTGCGCACCGGCGGTGCGCTCCGCGCCGAGCAGGAGATCGGCGGCGATCGGTCGGCGAGCCGCGATCTCCGCGATGACCAGCGGCTCGAGCTCATAGAAGCCCGCGAACTGCTCGTAAAGGCCGCTGGTCTGGTCGTAGCCGTCGACGAGCGCCTCGGCAACTGCCAGCCAGGTCCCGCGCTCGCCCTCGTCGATGTCCTCGAGCGCCGCCGCCTGCCGGAGGTTCCAACGCGCGAGCACGTTCGTGAACGCGTTGTCGTCGACCGGCTCGTGGTACTCGTCGGGCCCGATCACGCCGTAGATGTGCGCCCGTCCATCCGGGCCGTAGCGCACGCGCGAGGCCCAGTAGCGGGCGGTCTCGACGAAGAGTTCGCTGCCGGGGCCGGCAGCGAACGCGTCGTCACCAGTCCAGGCGAGGTAGCAGGCTGCCGCCCAGGCGACGTCGCCAACGATGTGCTCCTCGAGCTCCCCGGTGCGGATGGGAATCAGTTCGCCGGTGGCGAGCCGCGCCGCCGGCGGCGTGACGTCGCGGCCGTCGCCGGCCGACTCCCAGGGGAACCGGGCGCCTCGCCGGCCGAGCATCCGCGCCTGCTCGCGCGCAGCGGGTAGGCGGCGCACGCGGTACTCCAGCATCGCCCGCGCCGCCGCCGGGTGCGTGGCCGCGAGGAAGGGAAGCACGAAAACGTCGCTGTCCCAGAAAACGTGGCCGCGATAGGCCGGTCCGCTGAGCCCGCGCGCGCCAAGCGCCGCCTCGCCGCCTTCTCCGACCGACGCCATCAGGTGGAAGAGCGCGAAGCGGATCGCCTGCTGCAGCTCGGGGTCGCCCTCGACGACGACGTCGGCCTCCTGCCAGCGGCGCGCCCAGGCCTCCCGGTGCTCGCGCAGCAGCCGTTCGAACCCCGCCTCCTCGGCGGCCGCGAGCGCCGTCTGCGCGGCAGCCTCGTCCGCGTCGTAGGCGCCGAGGCGCTCGAGGACGCCGCAGCGGCGACGGTCCCGGAGCGCGAGCGCAACCTGCCCGCGGGTGCGCCGCCGGCGGCGGGACACCACTGCCGCGGGGTTCGCCTGCGCGCGAAGCGCCACGGTGGCGGGCCGCGCGCGAGAGGAGAAGCGAAGCGAGGTGAGCGCCCCTTCCTCACGCAGGAGCCCGCCCGCCAGATCGACGCGGCGCGTGATCCGCGGCCGGTTTCGCCGAGCAGGCGCTAGCCGCGTCCAGTCGGGACACATGGCCAACTCGGTGGCCGGCCCGTCGCCGGCGTAAACCCCCGAGTACACGACGCCCGGCGCCGCGTCCGCGTGGTCGAAGAGCGGCGCGCCGCGCGTTCCGAGCCGGCCGTCGGCCAGCGTGAGGAGTGACTCGCGCACGCGTTCCAGGCGCGGATCCAGCCCTTCGAAGACGAGCGTCCAGCCCGGGTCGCCGTCGATCTCGGGAACGTCACCGCGACGCCTCCGCTCGAGCTGATCGGCAAGGACCCGGAGGAAGGCGTCCGGCCCGCCCCCGAGGTCGAGGACCCCCGCCGGAACGCCGGTCGGCTCCGCTCCAACCGAGAACGCCGTCGCCCGCGACCCTTCCGGGACGAGGAGGAGGGAGTCGCTGCCGGTCAGGCCGCCGAGCGGTCCGAACTCATCGCCCGCGATCAGAACGAGGCCGGCGCCGATCCCGCGGCGCCCCAGCTCGGCAAAGGCCCAACGGGCGGCATCGGCCTTGTCGGTCAGGCCGATCTCGACGTGCTTGGCATCGCTCGTCACGCGAGGGTCGGCCAGCCCGGCGGTGCGCGCGGCCTCGAGCGCGACCTCGACGGCATCGCCAAGGCCCGCGAGCCCGGCGCCCCGCAGACGTTCCTGCACCGCTGCGAGCAGCTCGCCGATCTGCGCCTTCGGCGGGTCGGCCCACTCCGGCTGCGGGATCAGGTCGATCTTGCGCCTGTTCAGCCGTTGGGAGACAACCGCGGCGACGACACCGCGCCGGGCGAGCTCGGCCACGGTCTCAGCCGCGGCCGCGTCGAGCGCCGCATCCTCCGTCGGTGTCGCCTGCCGCCGGTCGATCAACTCGATCCCGTCCGGGGTCGCCGCGTAGACCTCGGAGCCGCGGTTGACACAGAAGTAGAGGCGCCCGGGGCCCGCCGGCCGCGCGCCCAGCTGCCCGTCGATGTTGCCGACGTGGGTGCCGGTGATCACGACCAGGTCGAGGCCGAGCGCGCACAGCTCCTCGACCAACGTCCGCAGCTCGCTCGTGTCGGCGCTCCGGTCGGGCACCGCAGTTCCATCCCAATCGAAGACAACCGCCTCGAAGCGGCGGTCGAGCGCGGGCGGTAGCTGAGCATCCACTTTCAGATCCGAAAGCTGCCGTTGGATCGTACTCGTGTCTGCGGATTCAGCCCGAGCAGAATGCGGTCTCTAGGGAGCATGCTGCGTTACGGACTGAGGCGGAACGGTGGGTACTCGTCGGTAACCAGGATGAGCGCGTAGGCCACCACGCGGTTGGTCCAGCGGAAGACCCCGAGGACGAAGTCGAACAGGCCGCGCGGGTAGCGCCCCGTGAACAGGATCGCGAACCAGGCGATGACCACCGACACTACGGCCGCGATCCAGAGGAAGGCGAGCACGATGTAGTGGGGGATCGCGAGCAGCCACTTCACCAGCGGCAGCCATCGATTGAGCCCCTGTTTCGCGTCCGGGTAGGGGAAATCGAGCGCGACCGCCTGCTCCTCGTCCGTGGATGGGTAGCGGTCATCCATCAGGGCTACATAGACGCCGACCCGGTTCGAGAACTTGAGCAGCTCGCGGTTCCAGTCGAACCACCAGCGGGGGTACTTCTGTCGGAACAGGATCATCAGAAGCGGCGCGAAGAAGAGGAGCCCAGCTGTCCCGCCTGCGATCCTCCAGCCCTGGTCGCCCGCCGCGTAGCTGCCTCCGTGACCACCGATGCTGGCCGCGACGATCAGGATCGGGATCGTGACGATCAACCTGAACGCCGTGGTCAGGCGGTTGAGCTGGCGATCGGGATACTCGACCGAGAACCGCACCGGATATGCCGGCTCCCCAGTCGTTTGGCTGCTCGACTCCATGACTCCACCTCCACTCGCTCGAGGAAAAGGACCCTTCCGACTCAGGCGGCATCGTCGCAAACTCCTCGCCGAGGAGGACCCGACCGCACGGCGAGCGCACAGCATGGCCTCCGTGTATGGCCACCGGTCCCTCCAGGCCGCGGGTGTGAATCAGGTGCGGGAAGCTCGTTCGACCTCGACGACGGGATGGTGTCCGTCGGCACCGGCAACAACTACACCGCGCCCGACAGCGCGGTCGCCTGCGAGCAGGCGGCGCAGGACAACAACACTTCGGATGCAGGCTGCACGGCGCCGAACGACTACTTCGACTCCGTGCTCGCGCTGAACCTCGGCAACGGAAGAATCGTCTGGGGGAACAAGATCGAAGGCTGGGACGCCTGGACCGTCGCCTGCTTCTTCCTACCCCCCGGCGTGACCTGGTGCCGTCGCCTCTGAGCCCGGCCTACGACTTCGGCACCCGGCGACCGGCCAGTTCATGGCAGGTGCCCACGCCGGACGGCTACTCGTGGGCGATCGGCGCCGCAAGCGCGGCCAACGGCGTCGTCTACCGCCCGGCCCAGCGCCGTTTGAAAGCCGACGCCGTGCGGCCGTATCCGCGTGCCGGGCTAGCACGTTGAATAGAGTGCGAAGCGCACCGAATCTCCCGAGAGGGGTCTGGAGATTCGGTGGCCGCTTCGCGGCTTTAGCGCCTGGAGGATTCGTCCGGTTCGGGACAGGCGCCTGCCAGGAGGCAGCTCGTTCCGGACTTGAGCGTCTCCTGGGATGCCGCGGTGCCATTCTAAGAGCATGCCGTTCCGCTACCGACTCATCGACGCCGCCGACGGACGCGACCTCGGCCCGTTCGTTTCGAAACGTGACGACTGGCAACCCGGCGACCGGATCGGCCGAAGCAAGGCTGAGGACATGACGATCAAGGCAGTAATCGAGCCGGAAGACAACGCCGGCTTCCGCGCCTACCTGGTCGTGGCAACTGGCTAGGAGAACACTCGACCCCGTCCGCGGCCGGATGCTCTCCACGTACTCACACACGGCGAACGACCTAGAGCCTGATCAACGCGCTCCTGGCGGCGCGGGGGGAGCCCGACCCGACCTGCTGGAGACGACGGCGGCCGCGCGCGGCCGCCGTCGGCGAAGGCTGGGCGGAAAAGGGCCGCCCACTCCGATGTGACCTCACTCCGCGGTGAAGCCGCCGTCCACGGGAAGCGCAATGCCCGTGATGAACGAGGCCCCCTCCGACGCCAGGAACAGCACTGCGGCTGCGCACTCCTCGGGACGCGCCAGGCGACCGAGCGGTTGGGCCTCCTCGTGTTCCCTCCACGCGGCCTCGGGAGCCGGCAGGCCGTCGATGAACGAGCGCAGCATGGGCGTGTCCACGATCCCGGGGCAGACCGCGTTGACGCGGATGCCTTCATCGGCCCAGTCGAGCGCCAGGGCGCGCGCGAGCTGGATGGCCGCCCCCTTCGTGGCCACGTAGATCGGAGAGTTTCGCTGCGCGACCAGGCCAGTCTTGGAGGCGACGATGATGAGGCTGCCGCCGCTGTCCGCCAGGTGGCGGTGTGCAGCCTGTGCCAGGTAGGCGGGAGCCCTCACGTTCACGTCGATCAGGCGGTCGAATTCGTCGTCGGTGGTGTCGTCGACGAGCTTGGGAAGGTTGACCCCCGCGTTGGCGACGGCGCAGTCCAACCGGCCGTAGCGATGGAGCGCCTCCTCGACGGCACGCCGGCTGGTCGGCTGTTCGGCGACATCGCCGAGCAAGGTCGCGACAGCGCTACCGTGCTCCTTGCCGAGGAGGCCGAGTCCGTCTTCCGCGACGTCGACGGCGATCACCTTCCAGCCGTCGGCCACGAATGCGTCCACGCACGCCCTCCCGATCCCCTGGGCGGCTCCGGTAATCAGCGCCACGTTCACCGTCACGTCAGAGTGCATCACGAAGCTGGTAGAAGGCGATCGCGTTCCTTCCCAAGATCTTGGCCCGAGCCGATTCCCCGAGGCGGCCCAGGGCGCCGTCGAGCGCGTCCATCACCTCTCCGTAGGACGCGGCGAGGAGGCACACGGGCCAGTCGGAGCCGAACATGAGCCGGTCCTCTCCGAACCAATCGAGGACGCGCTCGACGTAGGGAACGAGATCGGCCGGCCTCCAGGCATTCCAGTCGGCTTCGGTGACGATGCCCGACAGCTCGCAGTAGACGTTGTCCAGTTCGGCGAACGGCGCCATGGCGCGGGCCCACTCTTCCATCCCGCCCTCCCGGATGGGCGGCTTGGCGATGTGATCGATGACGAGGCGCAGACCAGGCTGCGCGCGGGCGGTCCGCAGGGCGGCGGGGAGCTCGCGGGTCGCGAACGAGCAGGTCGTAGGCGAGGCCCGCACCGGCAAGCTCTCGCAGCCCGTGCTGCACCTCGTCCCGCAGGAGCCAGTCCGTCATCCATGGGTAGTCGAACCGCTCCAGGTCCCAGAAGTGCTGATGGCTGTCGACGATCACTTAGCCCGAGGCCGCGCCGTCTCTTTCCAGACCTCCCCGTCCGGGAACCCGTATCTGGTCAAGCTGTCGTCGTACATCGCGACGCAGTACCCGGGTGACGTCGCCAGCCTGTAGCGGCCCTCGGTCACGACGACCGGCGAGAGGAAGTGCTCGTGCAGGTGGTCCACGTACTCGACTGCTCTGTCCTCGAGCGACGCGCTGACAGAGATGTAGTCGAAGAACGCGAAGTGCTGTACGCACTCGCCGAGACCGATCCCACCGGCATGAGGACAGACGGGAATCCCGAATTTCGCCGCCATGAGCTGGACCGCGAGCACCTCGTTCACTCCACCGAGACGACAGGCGTCGAGCTGGCAGAAGTCGATGGCGCCCGCCTGCATCAGCTGCTTGAACACGACCCGGTTCTGCACGTGCTCGCCGGTGGCGACGCGCACGGGAGCGATCGCCTCCCGGATCCGTGCGTGGCCCAGCACGTCGTCAGGGCTCGTAGGCTCCTCGATCCACCATGGATCGAAGGCTGCGAGCTCGCGCATGTTCTCGATCGCTTCGTCGACGTCCCACCTCTGGTTGGCGTCCATCATCAGCCCGGCGTCCCACCCGATCTCCTCCCTGATCAGCCGAGCGCGCCTCACGTCGTCCTCGAGGGAGCCGCCGACCTTCATCTTGAAGGACGACCAGCCGGACTCCCTGC
>JBKPSO010000244.1:0-10756 GCA_046735055.1 Actinomycetota bacterium | reverse complement strand
CACCGGCGAGTCGGGCCTCGCGCCGTGGATTCGGCCGGAGGAGCAGCTCGCCGCGCGGAACTGGGACCTCCTCGGTGACGACGGCACACCGCTCGAGCCCGAGCCGACCGCGGAGACGAAGCCGTTGCGGCCGACCTCCATCTACGCGATCAACAAGCGCGACCACGAGGAGATGTTCCTCGCGATCGGCGCGGCGTACGGCATCCCGGCCGTCGCGCTGCGATTCTTCAACGTCTACGGCGAGCGGCAAGCGCTCTCGAACCCGTACACCGGCGTCGCGGCGATCTTCTCGTCGCGTCTGCTCAACGACCGCGCCCCGCTCGTCTTCGAAGACGGCAACCAGACGCGTGACTTCATCGACGTGCGCGACATCACGCGCTGCTGCGCACTGGCGCTTCGGAAGGACGGCGCCGACGGCCGCACCGTGAACGTCGGCACCGGCGTCCCGACGTCGGTCGCGCAGGTGGCGGAAACGATCGCGCGGGGTCTCGGCAAGGACGTCGGGCCCGAAGTCGTCGGCAAGTACCGCGCCGGCGACATCCGCCATTGCTACGCCGACCCGAGTCTCGCGGAGCAGCTGCTCGGCTTCCGAGCCGAGATCCCGTTCGAGGCCGGGATGCAGGACCTGCTCGAGTGGCTCGAGGGCCAGGAAGCCGAAGATTCGGTGGACGCGGCCCGCGAGGCGCTCGTTGCGCGCGGCCTCGCGCGTTGACCGATCTCTCGGTCTCGATCGTCAATACCAACAGCCGCGAGCTGCTCCTCGGCTGCCTCGAGACGCTCCCGCAGGGCGCGGACATCGTGGTCCTCGACAACGCGTCGGAGGACGGCTCGGCCGACGCCGTGCGCGAACGCTTCCCGGACGTCCGCGTGATCGCCCAGACGTTCCGCACCGGCTTCGGCGCGAACCACAACACCGTCATCCGCGCGACGGACGGTCGCTATGTCTACGTCCTCAACGAGGACACGACCGCCGGCGACTGGGCCTTCGACCGCATCGTCGCGTATCTCGACGCGAACCCCGGCGTCGCCGCGCTCGGTCCGCGCCTGACCTATCCCGATGGGCGCCTACAGGACTCGGCATGGCGCTTTCCGACACCGCTGATCAGCATGCTCGGGCTGCTGACCGTCGGGAAGCTCGGCGTCAAGCAGTCGCACGGCGAGGCGGCGAGCGCCGTCGACTGGGTGATGGGCGCCGCGCTCGTGCTCCGCCGCGAGGCACTGGACGAGGTCGGTCTCTTCGACGAGGAGTTCTTCCTCTACTCCGAGGAGGTCGACCTCCAGTTCCGGCTGGCCCAAGCGGGCTGGGAGGTGCATTACTTCCCCGAGGCGACCGTCGTCCACCACGAGTCGCAGTTCAGCGCGGAGATCCCCGAGCGTCGCATCAACGAGATGTGGCGGAGCCGGCATCGCTACTGGCACAAGCACCACGGCGCAACAGGTGCGCGCGTCGCCGCGCTCGCGACCGGCGGCCAGTACGCCGTTCGCGCCGCCGTCGCGCCGCTGGCCCGGCGGAGCCCGCAGCGCATGCTCCTGCACGCGCGCGATTCGTGGCGGGTGAGCGGCCCAGGACTGCGCGAGCTCGCGGACGAATGGAACGGGCGTGTGGGAACTCAGACGAGGAGTTAGAGGAGCGCCGGTTCTGTTGCTCGCGCTGCCCCTGCTCGGGGTCGCGCGGCTCTTTCCGGCGCACGGCTTCGGCCTGTGGCTGCGGCTGCTCGCGGCGACGCTGGTCTTGCTGCTGCCGGGCTCGCTCGTCGCGCGCGCCCTGAGGCTGCGCGGTGCGTCGGCCGCCGTGGCGTTCGGCCTCGGCGCGCTCGGCCCGGCGCTGTTGCTGGTCTTCGTCGTGCACAGTTCGATCTGGCTCGCGCTCGTCGTGCTGGCGGTGATCGCGGCGGTGGCCGCGCCCTTCGCTCTGCGTGTGATCTCGGGACCGCCGCCCTGGGACACGATCGCCGTCGCGCTCGTCGGGGTCGTGCTCGGAGCGCTGCTCTGGCACGTCGCCGGCTCCGTGACGGGCGACGCGCTCTTCCATCTCGGCCGCGTGCGCAAGCTCGCCGAGCTCGGCGACCTGCACGTGCGGACCGTCGACGAGTTCCGCGACGGCGGTCTGCATCCCGGCTACGCGTTTCCGCTCTGGCATGCGTTCCTCGCGCTCGTGTCGAAGCTCGCCGGCGTCGATTCGACGCAGGTCGTGCTGCACGAGCCGAGCGCTGTCACGCCGATCGCGTTCGCGGTGGTGTACGAGTCCGGTGTCGCGCTGTTCCGGTCGACGTGGCTCGGCATCGGTGTGCTCGCGGCGACGGTGACCGCGGCGGCGTTCGCGCCGGGCCACGGCGGCTCGTATGCGCTGCTCGCGCAGCCGGGCACGGTCGACCGGTACGTGCTCGTGCCGGCCGCGCTGACGCTCTTCTTCCTCTTCCTGCGCCACCCGGGCTGGCCGCTCGCGGTCGGACTTGCGGCCGTGGGCGTGGAGGTGTTCCTCGTGCACGCGAGCACGGCGGTGTTCCTGGGCATCCTGCTCGGCGGCTTCGCGGTCGCGCGCGTGCTGCTGGCGCGCACCGATGTCCGAACCTCCGCCGAGGCGCTGGCGGCGCTCTTCGTCCCCGTCGGCGCGGCGCTGCTCTGGCTGCTCCCGATCATCCGCGAGACGGCATCTCACTCTCCGTCGTCTGCCGAGCTCCGGCGCTCGCTGATGAAGTACGCGGCCGAGGTTCACGTCGACTCGTTGCACCGTTACGCGCTCCGGCCGGAGGTCGTCTCGCGCGGGGGAGCGGTCGCGGTCTGTGCGCTCGTCGTCGTGCCGCTCGCCGCCTTCGCCGCGCGGCAGCGCTGGGCCGCGTTCGTGATCGGCGGGACGCTCGCGATCCTCGGCATCGAGCTGCTCGTCTGGGTGTTCCCGCACTTCGCCGACGCGGTCTCGCTCTCGCAGGCGCGGCGCGCGGCAGGCTTCGTGCCGTTTGCGTTCGCGCTCGCGGGCGCCGCCTCGGTGTTGACGCGGTTGATCGGCGTCTTCGTGCTGCCTTTGGCTCTTGCCGCGGGAATCACCTTGCAGCTCGCTTACCCCGGCGACTTCGGGCCGGGACTGGAGAAGGGCGGTCCGGCGTGGGCGACCTGGATCGCCGCGATTGGCGGCCTCGCGGCCCTCGTCGTCGGGCTCTTCCTCGGCCGGCGGCTCGACGCCCGCGGCTGGATCGCAGGCGCGGCCGTCGTCGTCTTCTGCATCCCGATCGCCGTGCACGGCCTGCGGTACTGGTCGCCCGAACGGTCCGACCCGCATGCGCTCACCTCGGGTCTGCTCGAGGCGATTCGCAACGACGTGCCGAAGCGGGCGATCGTCTTCTCGGACCTCGAGACGAGCTATCGCATCTCGGCGTTCGCCCCCGTGTACGTGGCGGCAGCGCCGCCGGCGCATGTCGCCGACACCGTCGCCAATCGCCCGTACTCCAGGCGGTTGTCCGTGATCCGCTACTTCGCGGGCGGCGACCCGGCGATCCTCGACCGCTACCACGCCGACTGGCTCGTGGTCGACCGGAAGCGCTTCGACGTCGAGCCGAAGTGGCCGCTCGCGTTCGAGGACGCGCGCTACGCGCTCTACCATCGACCTTAGATCGTGCGCCTACAGGAAATCTTCTCCGGCGTCCGGCCCGCGATCACGCATCGCGCTGCTGCGTCCTCGGTCGCACCCGTAGCCTACGGCTACGCGCGCTCCCTGCGTCCTTGCATCGCTCGGTGCTCGCGACCCAGCCGCGCGAGAATCTGTCCGGCAGGCGCACCCGCTTGAAGCTCCTGCTCGTGACGATGTACTTCCCGCCCGCGGGCGGCGGCGGGGTGCAGCGTCCGCTCAAGTTCGCGACGCACCTGCCGGCGCTCGGGATCGAGACGCACGTGCTCGCGCCGGACGACCCGAAGTGGCTGCATTCCGATCCGGAACTGGCGCCGCCGACGCAGGCGTGGATCCACCGGGCGCGCTACCTCGGCCCGCGCGCGCGGCGGCTCGCCGACGAGTTGCACGGCCGGCGCGGTCTCGATCGCCTTTCGCGCCAGGCGCGTTCGCTCTCGAGCCGTGTGCTCGTCCCGGACGAGAACGTTGCGTGGAACCTGACCGCGATTCCGGCGGCAGTTCGCATCGTCCGCAAAGAGGGCATCGACGTCGTGCTGACGACCTCGCCGCCGAACTCGGTGCATCTGATCGGCGCGGCTGTGAAGCGCGCGACTGGCGCGCGCTGGGTCGCGGACCTGCGCGACTCGATCGCCGCGCATCCGCATCGACGTGTCGAGCGTGCCGCGGTGCGCGCGAAGGAGAAGGCCAGCGAGTCCCTTGCGAGGCTCGTCGCGCGCCAGGCGGACGTGATCGTGGCCGCCTCAGACGCGATCGCCGAGGAGGCGCTGGCGCTGGAGCCCGCCGGTGTCGTGACGACGATCCTGAACGGAGCCGACTTCGACGACTTCGCCGGGCTCGAATACCGGCGGGGCGATCGCTTCCGCATCACCCACACCGGCAGCTTCTTCGGCAAGCGCGACCCGCGGCCGTTCCTGACCGCGCTGGCCCAATCCGATCTCGATGCGGTCGCGCGCTTCGTCGGCGACTTCCGGGTCGCCGATCGCGAGTGGGCCGAGCAGCTCGGGCTCGGCGATCGGCTGGAGCTCCATCCGTACGTCTCGCGGCGCGAGGCACTCGCGCTCCAACGCGACTCGGATGCGCTGCTTCTGCTGATCCCCGATGCCGGCGGCCGCGGACAGGGCGTCCTGTCCGGGAAGGTGTTCGAGTACCTGGCTGCCGAGCGGCCCATCTTGGCCGCGGTCCCACCTGAAGGCGCCGCGGCCGAGCTGATCCGGGACACCGGCGCCGGGGTCGTGGCTGCTCCGGACGATGTCCCGGGACTGTCCCGGGCCCTGTCCGAGTAGCATACGGCCTGGACGGCCGGCACGCTCGACGGCACGGCGTTGTCGCCCGACGATCGTGAACGGCTCGGCCGTGCTGCCCGCGTCGAGGAGCTCGCGGAGCTGCTCCAGGGGCTCGCGTGAGACTGAGCGGCGCGCTCTTCCTCGCCACGCTCTTCGTCGTGACCTGGGAGAAGGTGTACTGGAACGTCGCCGGCGCGGTCGGGATCGCGGATGTGCTGACGATCCTCTTCCTGATCGCGTTCGCGTTCGAGTGGGGCGCGCCGCGCTTTCCGCGCACGACGGCGGTCGTGCTCGCATTCTTCGCCGCGCTGCTCGTGATCTACCTGATCGGCTTCTTCAACATCGAGACCAAGCAATCGCTCGACCAGTGGGGGAAGGGGATGGTGAAGTTCGTGCTGCACTTCTTCTTCCTCGCCGCCGGCGTCGCGTACCTCGCGCGTCGCTCGGTCGGGTTCTACTTCCGCGCGCTGGCGGCATTCACGCTCGGACTCGTCGCGAACAGCGTGTACGCCGTGTTGCAGCTGCTCGCCGCGCACGCCGGCGTCAACCTCGACCACCTGGTGCTCGCGCCGCTGACGGGCGGCGCCAGCTCGATCAACATCTACGGCGCGATCGGCGGATCAACCGTGTACCGGCCGAACGCGCTGACCGGCGACCCGAACCATCTCGCCGTGATGCTATGCGTGCCGATCCTGATGCTCCTGCCGGTCTACCTCAGGCTCGAGCGAGGCCACCGGCTGCGCGTGGCGCTCGCCGTCTGCCTCGCCTTCCTCTTCCTCGTTCAGCTCTCGACGCTGTCGCGCAGCGGGCTGCTCGGAATCCTGGTCGGCCTGATCGTGCTCGCGGTCCCCTACCGGCGTGCGCTGACGTCGCGCGTCTTGCTCGTCCCGCTCGCCGGCGTTGCCGCCCTGCTCGCGGTGGCCGTGTGGGAGCGACGCCACTATTTCGAGGTGCTCGTGCGCTCGCGCATCCAGACGGGGGGCCGCTCGGAGAGCGCGCACTTCCAGGTGTACGACTTCGTTCCGCAGATCCTGCACTCGCACCCGCTCTTCGGGCTCGGTCTGAACACCTTCTCCGTCTACTACGAGTTCGTCACCGGCAAGTCGAACTGGGGCCCGCACTCGTTCTACGTCGCCCTGATCGTGGAGACGGGGCTCGTGGGCGCGCTCGCGTTCTTCCTCTTCCTCCGTTACCTGTTCGCGCGGCTCTCCGCTGCACGCGCGCTTGGGCGCCGTCTCGCCGCGGAAGGCGTCGCGCTCGCCGCGCGTGTGCGCCCGCTCGCCTGGGGGATGACCGCAGCGCTCGCGGGGACGATGGCCGCGAACCTCTTCTACCTGACGATGCAGTTCTATTACTTCTACGCATTCGCGACGCTCGTGCTCGCATTGCCGCTCGTGTTCGCGCGTCGGGCATGACCCGGCTAGTGGCGCGAATCGGCGTGTGCTGTGTCGTTGTGGTTACGACGGCCTTCGCCGCCGTCTACTTCGTCAAGGCGGTCTCGCAGCTCGGTGACACAGCGACAACGAATAGCGCCCTCTCCTACGACGACCGAGAGATCGCCGGCGGTAACAGCCTCATCGTCGATCAGACGGTCGCGTACGAAGCACGTCGCCTGATTCCGGAGGACGCCGAGTATCGCTTCATCATCGGTTCCGGGTTACACAAGCGGACCCCGCTGACCGAGAACAACGCCGAAGGCTGGTTTCAGTACTTCCTGATGCCTCGGCATCCGCAACCGGGGGCGAACTGGATCATTTGCTACGGATGTGAGAGGGCGCAGATCGGCGGCTCCTCGGTCGTCCGCTGGCACGACGAGGACGGAATCTCGATCCGGCAGCGGCGATGACGTTCTCGGCGATCCTGGGGCTCGTGGCCTTCAACCTCGTCGTGTTCGGGGTTGGAGCGACGTCGCTGTACGCGATCCGTGGTCTTCGTTCGTGGAACGAGTTGATTCGGCTTGCCGGTGTCGCCTACATGCTGGGCGTCGCGTTGACCGGAATCGTGTTCGTCTTCGAGCTCGTCGTCGGGCTTTCCCCGTCCCTCGGCGTCATCCTCACCACCGCGGCCGTTCTGACTTTTGGCGCGCTCGCAGTCGGCAACCGGTTGGGTCGTCCGCGACCTGGAGGGAGACTCACCCTTGGTCGAATCTCGCTTACAGGGGCGATCTTCGGGGCTGCATTCATCGTCTACGCCGAGGCGCTCTTCCGGTCAGGACGGCTGGCCGGCCTGTACGAGTTCGACGGCTGGGGGTTCTGGGTGCCGAAAGGGCTGGCCGTCTATTTCTTGGGCGGACCGGATCACCAGTTCTTCTCGACGCTACCCGGGCCTTCGTACCCGCCCGTTGTCCCGGCTTACGAGGCCGGTGCTTTCCACTTCATGGGCTCGCCCGACGTGGTGACACTTCACGTGCAGTTCTGGTTCTTCCTCGTCGGATTCGCGACCGCTGTCGTCGGACTGTTGAGCCGCCGCGCACATTCGCTTTTCCTCTGGCCGCCCCTCTTGGTTCTTCTCGTCGCGCCGCAGGTGCTGAGTCACAGCCTGCAGGCCACCGGTGACATCTTGCTCGATGAGCTGCTCGCGCTCGCTGCATTGCTCGTCGCGCTTTGGCTGGGTGATCAGGCGAGCTGGCGTCTCGCCGGAGCGGCCGTTTTCCTCGGCGCGGCCATGTCAGTGAAGCGCGAGGGCTATGCAATGGCCGCGTGCGTCGTACTGGCAGCGTTGATCGTCTCACGGCGGCAATGGCGGACAGCCTGGCCTCGCCTCGCGCTCTGCGGGGCCGTGGCGGTCGGGCTGACGATCCCGTGGCGGCTACTGCTCGTGGCCCGCGACCTCCCGGGCGGGGGCCCGGAAGCGGGCGGCATCGGCTTGTTCTCCCACCTCGATCGCGCCTGGCCGTCACTACGCCTGGCTCTATCGACCGTGTTCGACTTCGATATCTGGCTCGTCGTCGGCCCGCTTGCCCTCGTCGCGATTGCGCTTGCGCTCCTCGTCGGTCCACGCTCGCTTGCCGAGTATGGGCTTCTTCTCTTCGTGCTTTCCCTTGCGGCCCTTACCTGGACGACCTGGGCCTTCCCGAGCTATCCGATCTCGAAAGAACCTGTGCTGAATCCGATCGTGCGACTGACGGGCTCGTTGGCGTTCATGGCGACGGTGCTGGTCCCCGGCCTGTTGGCCGGCACCTGGGCGTCTGCGACGAAAGGCTCGGACGCGTGAAGCGACTGCTTCCCTGGATTGTGCTCGTGACAGCCGCGCTGGCCTACCCGCTCGTTGTTGTTGCAGGCGGGCGTCCGCACTTTCCAACACGGCACGAGTGCGTCCATCCTGCGAGGAGCGACGGGAACATCGATGCCGTGTTCGCGCATCTCCCGACAACCGCGGCGGCCGAGTCTCTGCAGCGGCGTGCGACAGACGCCGGGTTCCAAAACGTGCAGGTGGCGCCAGACGGCTGCGGCCTGTTCAAGGTAACTCTGCACGGCATCCCGACGCTTGCCGTCGGGCGCGATTTCGTTCGCGAGGCGCAGAGCCGCGGCTTTCATCCGATGCTCGAGACGCCTTAGAGGTCGGCATCCGAGTCGCAGTCCTGACCACGTCGTACCCGCGCTTCCCCGGCGATGTCGTCGGCCGCTTCGTCGCCGACGCCGTCGAGCATGTCCGCCGGCGTGGCGTCGACGTCGAGGTCGTCGGCCCCGAGCAGTTCCGCGGGTACGGGCTGACGTTCGGGCACGGCGTGCTCGGCAACCTTCGGCGGCGCCCGTGGCTCGCGCTGTTCGTCCCGGCGTTGCTCGCCGGCTTCGTGCAAGCGGCGCGGCGCGTCGAGGCGGACCTCTTCCACGCCCACTGGCTTCCTTCTGGCTGGGTCGCCGCGCGCACCGGGAAGCCCTACGTCGTGCAGGTGTGGGGGACGGACGTGGAGCTGGCGCGCCGCGCTCCGTGGCTTGCGCGGAGCGTGCTGCGCGGTGCGCGGCTGGTGATCGCAGCCTCCACGGCGCTTGCCGAGAGCGCGCGCACGCTGGGTGCGCGCGACGTCCGCGTGATCCCGAGCGGCGTCGACCTGCCCGACGACGTCGGCGAGGCGGCCGACCCGCCGCACGTCCTCTACGCCGGCCGTCTTTCCGCCGAGAAGGGGGTGCTCGAGCTCGTGGAGGCGGCAGACGGCTTCGAGCTCGTCGTCGCCGGTGACGGGCCCCTGCGGCCGCGCGTCCCCGGCGCGCTCGGCTTCGTCCCGCACGACGAGCTGCTGAGGCTGTACCGACGCGCCGCCGTCGTCGCGTGCCCGTCGAGGCGCGAGGGGTTCGGCGTCGCCTGTCTCGAGGCAATGGCGTACGCGCGCCCGGTCGTCGCGACGAACGTCGGCGGCCTCCGCGACCTCGTCGTCGACGGCGAGACCGGCCTCGTCGTGCCCCCGCGCGACCCCGCCGCCCTTCGCGCTGCTCTGCGGCGTCTGCTCTCCGATGCCGAGCTGCGACGACGGCTCGGCGCGGCGGGGCGCGAGCGGGCTCGAGACCACTTCTCGTGGGACGCAGTCACCGACGCGACCATCGCGGCCTACAGAATGGGCGGATGAAGCGGGCCCTCATCACCGGCATCGGCGGGCAGGACGGCTCCCTGCTGGCCGAGTTGCTGCTCGACGAGGGGTACGAGGTCGTCGGACTGGTGCGTCCCGGCGCCTCCCGTTACGAGAACCTGGCCGCGGTCGAGGATCGCATCGAGCTGTACGAGGCTGACCTGCTGCACCAGACGTCGCTCGCGCAGGCGCTCCGGGCGGCGCGTCCGACAGAGGTCTACAACCTCGCGGCGCCGTCGTTCGTGCCGGCTACGTGGGATCACCCCGTCTCGACAGCGGAATTTGCTGCGGTTGGCGCGACGTCACTGCTGGAGGCGATCCGAACAGTCGACCTGGACATCCGCTTCTACCAGGCGTCCTCGTCCGAGATCTTCGGCGACCCTGCGGAGACGCCGCAGACGGAGGCGACGCCGCTTGCGCCGGTCACGCCGTACGGCGTTGCCAAGGCCTACGCGCACTTCAGCGCGCGGTCGTATCGCCACCGCTACGGCCTCTTCGCGTGCTCGGGGATCCTCTACAACCACGAGTCGCCGCGTCGCCCGCTCCATTTCCTGCCGCGCAAGGTGTCGCACGGGGCGGCCGCGATCTCGCTCGGCCTCCAGGAGGAGCTTGTGCTCGGCGATCTCGACGCGCGGCGTGACTGGGGCTACGCGGGCGACTACGTGCGCGCGATGTGGCTGATGCTTCAGCAGGACGAGCCCGACGACTACATCGTTGCCACCGGCAAGGACCATTCGGTGCGGGAGCTCGTTGAGTGCGCATTTTCTCGCATCGGTCTGCGATGGGAGGAGTTCGTGCGCCAGGACCCGGGCTTTACGCGCGGCCCGGCGGAGTTGCGGCACCTGGTCGGCGACGCTTCAAAGGCGCATGACAACCTCGGCTGGCAGGCGGACATCGACTTCACACAACTCGTACATCTGATGGTGGATGCGGATCTTGCTCGTCTGCAGTCCGCGACTAGCATGGAGCGGCGATGAGCGCCCGCGTGAACATCGACGGCTTCGACATTCACGACGGCGGCGATTGCTATGTCATCGCCGAGATCGGCCACAACCACCAGGGCTCGGTCGAGCAGGCGAAGGCAATGGTGACGATGGCGAAGGACTGCGGCGCGAACGCCGTCAAGGTGCAGAAGCGCTCGAACCGCACGCTCTACACGCGCGAGTTCTTCGAGCAGCCGTACGACAACGAGTTCAGCTTCGGGAAGACGTACGGCGAGCATCGAGAGGCGCTCGAGCTCGGCCGGGACGACTACGTCGAGCTGCAGCGCTACTCGCGGGAGCTCGG
>JBKPSO010000243.1:0-6998 GCA_046735055.1 Actinomycetota bacterium | reverse complement strand
TTCGGGAAGCCGTAGACGACGTGGACGCCGGCGCGCTCGAGCGCCTGCGACCACTCGATGTTGCGGCGCTCGTCGAAGCGCGCCTTCAGCTCCACCAGGCACACGCTCTGCTTGCCGTTCTCGGCCGCTTCGATCAGGGCGGGGACGAGCGGCGTCTCGTCGCTCGTCCGGTACACGGTCGCCTTCAGCGCGATCACGTCGGGATCGCTCGCCGCTGCACGCACGAAGGCCTCGAAGCTGGTCGCGAAGGAGTCGTACGGGTGTTGAACGAGGACGTCCGCCTTCGCGATCTCGGAGAACATCACGCTCGGGCCCGCGGCGAACCGCGGGAGCGTGACCGGCACCCACGGGTCGTCCTTCAGCTCCGGGCGATCGAGCTGGGCGAGCTCCATCGCGTCGGCGAGGTCGAGCAGGCCCGGCACGAGGTAGATCTGGTCGTCGGTGACCCCAAGGCCTCTCTTCAGGCGCTCGAGCATCGGCGCGGTGGTCTCGGACGAGACCTCCACGCGAACGATGTCGCCGAACCGGCGGCGGCGGAGCTCGAGCTGGACCGCCTCGAGCAGATCGTCGGCCTCGTCCGAGACCTCGAAGTCCGCGTCGCGCGTGAGCCGGAAGACGGTCGGCTCGCTGATCTCCATCTGCGGGAAGAGAGAGTCGAGGAAATGGGCGATCACGTCCTCGAGCGGGAGAAAGATGCCGCGGCCGCCTACCTCCATGAAGCGTGACAGCCCTTCGGGCACCTTCACGCGCGCGAGACGTTCCTCGCCGGTCTCGGGATCGCGGACGAACACGGCCAGGCTGAGCGACAACGCGGAGATGTACGGGAACGGCTGGCCCGGCCCGACCGCGAGCGGCGTCAGCACCGGATAGACGTCCTGGTCGAATCGCGTCGCCAGCTCTGCCCGCTCACCCTCGGTGAGATCTGCGACCGAGGCGATGCGGATCCCCTCGGCGGCGAGCGCGGGACAGAGCTCCTCGCTCCAGAGCCACGCCTGGCGTTCCGTCAGCGCCTCCACCCGCTTGCGGATCTCCGCGAGCATCGAGCGCGGCGAGCGGCCGTCGTCCGAGCGGACGTTCAGGCCCGAGGCCGCCTGGTCGAGCAGCCCGGCAACGCGGACCGCAAAGAACTCGTCCATGTGCGAGGAGAAGAAGGCGCAGTACTTCACCCGCTCGAGCAGCGGCAGGCTGGTGTCGGACGCCTGGTCGAGGACACGAGTGCTCCAGTCCAGGCTGGAGAGCTCCCGGTTGAGGAGTCGATCCGCAGTCCGCGGTCCACGGGCCGGTGCGGCCCGCTTCGAGCGCCGCTGGGTCGTGGCCACTACTTGGCCCGCGCCTCGAGCTTGTAGCCCACCCCGTGGCGCGTGTGGATGAACGAGTGCGTCGATGCCGCACGGTCGATCTTGGTGCGGAGCTTGCGGACGAACACGTCGACCGTGCGGTCGCGGTAGCGCTGCCGCCGGCCCCAGATCCGTTGCATCAGCTCCTCGCGCGTCACCACGCGTCCCTGCTCGAGCGCGAGCGTGTGCAGGAGCCGGAACTCGGTCGGAGTCAGATCCGCGCTTGTGCCGTCCACGTAGGCCTGAACGTTACCGGGATCGATGACGAGCTCCTCGATCTCGATCCGCTCGCCGCGATCGGGCGACTGCGCACGGACGCCGCGACGGACCGCGGCGCGAACACGGGCTACGAGCTCGCCCATCGAGAAGGGCTTGACGAGATAGTCGTCCGCACCGAGCTCGAGCGCGCGAATCCGGTCGCCCTCGGTTCCGCGCGCGCTGACGACCACGATCGGTGTCCCGATCCCTTCGCCGCGGACGGTCTCGATCAGCTCCCACCCGGCCAGGCCGGGCAGCATCAGGTCGAGCACACAGGCGTCGGGACGCTCGTAGCGAAGGCGCGCGAGGCCCTTCTCGCCCTGCTCGACGAGGAGTGGGTCGAAGCCTGCGAGCGCCAGATGGCTCGCCATGCCCCGGCCGATGACCGCGTCATCCTCGACGATCAGCACCTTGGCCATCGGTGTCATCATCGTTCCGAGAACGTGGAACGCGGGTGCCACACCAGTGAAGATTAGGTGAACAGGTGGTGATCGGCCGCTTTCGGAGCGGGAGCCGCCGGCGCGACGGCGAAGACGGCGACATGGCCGTCGAGGCCGCACGCGGGCGGTTCCTGGTCGAGGAGAGCCCGGAGATCGTCCTCGTGCTCGACGACCAGGACGTGGTGGTCGCTGCCAGCCGGCGGGCCCGCGATTCGCTCGGCCGCGTGATCGAGGGCGAGCGCCTGCCGCCTGAGCTGCTCCACGAGGACGCCGAGCGGATGCCGGTGATCGTCCCGTACCAGGTCGACGGGCGCAACGAACGGTTGGTCTACCTGAGCAGCCGCTCCGGGGAGCTCGCCGCGTACGAGGAGCTGCGCGCCGGCTTCACCGCCGCCGTCTCTCACGAGCTGCGCACCCCGCTCGCGCGATTGCTCGTACTGCTCGAGACCGCCGAGCTTCCCGGGGCGGACGCCGGCGAGGCGATCACGCAGGCCCGCGCCGAGGTCGGACAGATCGGGGAGCTGATCGACGACGTGCTGTTCCTCAGCGAGCTGGAGACAGGCCGCGAGGTGGTCTCGCTCGGAAGCACGCGCGCGTGCCCGGTCCTACGCGCGGTCATGGACGAGGTGGCGGAGCGTGCAGTGCGTGCGGGGGTGCGCGTCGTCGTCGAGTGCGACGAGAGCGCCGAGGTCCCGATGCGCCCGCGCATGCTGCGTGTCGTCGCCGCCAACCTCGCCGAGAACGCGATCCGTTATGCGGGCGAGGGAACGACCTTCTCGCTGACCGTCCGCCGTGAGCTCGACCGCGTCGTACTCGTCGCCGCCGACGACGGGCCGGGAGTGAGCGATGAGGACCTCCCGCGGCTGTTCGAGCGTTTCTACCGGGCCGACCGAGCCCGCTCCTCGCGCGGCACGGGCCTCGGCCTGGCGATCGTCAAGCACGTGGTCGCCTCCGCGGGCGGGTCGGCGGAGGCGTCGAGGACGCCCGGCGGCGGCCTCACGGTCACCTGCTCCTTCCCGATCTGAGTTCGCCGAACGTTCCCCGCTCGTTCACCGACCCGCCGCCCACACCTCGGGGCCGGAAGCGCAAACTCGCGCCATGGAGTCTCAGCTCGACGAGGTAGTCATCTCCCTCCGATTGACCGATCAAGAGCGCGCGGCTCTTGCACGCGTCCTCCACGTCGTGGAGGACGAATGGTGGCTGGACGAGGTCGAGCAAACCCTGCTTGCGCGACTCGAGCTGGCCGACGCGGCAGTCCTGACCGCGGCCTGAAGCACCAAGACGGCGCACGGGGACCGCCGGAGGCCCACCCCACCGGCGACGTCGGCGTGGACCCGCTCAGGAGGCCGTCCGATGCTGTCGACGAAGATACGCCGCTCGCACCAAGCGCAGCAGTGCGGCTTAGGCCTGGACCTGCCTCAGCGTCCTTTCGGCCGCGACGAGCACCGGCTTCGGAATCGGCACGAAGAGCAGGCGAGGCCCGAGCTTCTGGCCCTGGGTGAGGGCGTAGAAGACGAACTTGCGCAGCTCGGGCGCCTTGTCGGTCTTCAGCGGCAGCAGCACGTACGAGAACGTGCAGATCGGGTACGCCAGCGGATTGCCCTTCGGGGGGTTGACGATGTGCATCTCGTTGCCGGCAGGGACCTTCTTGATCAGCGAGCCCGCGGCCGCGATCGCTCGCAGCCCCGGGGTGACGAACTTTCCGTCGCGGTTCAGGATCCGCGCGAACTGGATGTGGTTCGCGAGGGCGTAGGCGATGTCGGCATAGCCGATCCCGCCCGCCGTGTTCTTGACCACCCCGGCGACGCCGGAGCTGCCGCGGCCACCCACGCCGACCGGGAAGTTGACCTGGGTCGAGTAGCCGACCTTCGACTTGAACTCGGGGCTGACCGAAGACAGGTAGTCCGTGAAGTTGTACGTCGTGCCCGAGCCGTCGGAGCGCCAGACGACGGTGATCTTGGTGTTCGGCAGGTTGACGCCAGGGTTGATCTTCCTGATCGCGGGGTCGTTCCACTGGTTGATCTTGCCCAGGTAGATGTGCGCGACGATCGGCCCGGTGAGCCTGAGGTTGTTGGGGACGCCGGGCAGGTTGTAGAGAACAGAGTTGGCCGAGAGCACCCAGGGAATCTGCACGCACCCCTTGCAGGCGGCGAACTGGTCCTTCGTCAGCGGAGCGTCACTCGCACCGAAGTCCACCGTCCGCGCTGTGATCGCAGCGATGCCGCCGCCGGAGCCGATCGGGTTGTAGTTGATCTTCGTGCCCGTCTTCGACTCGTAGTCCTTCTGCCACTGCGAGATCAGCGGGAACGGGAACGTCGCGCCGGCGCCGTTCAGCACGCCCGCCTTGCTCGCCGAGCCGCCGGCGAGCGCGCCCGTCGTCGCGACGAGAGCCGAGGCGACAAGCGCAGCGATGGACAGAACCTTGTTCTTCATGCCTCCCTTTCTCCTTTTGTCTTGCCGGTGCCGCCAGTCTCACCACGGCGCGACGGTGCGTGGGCGCCCGACCGGTGAAGCTGTGGTGAAAAGCGTGTGAACGAGTGAGTGGGCTAGCCGCCCTCGAGCTTGCGCCGGCTGCGCGCGAGCAACGCACGTGACGCGAGGCTCGTGACCAGTACGAACGTGATCAGGACGAACGCGGCTGCCCAGGCCTGGTCGTTCAGGTGCGGGTCTGGCGCCTCGGAGTACTCGAAGATGATCACGGGGATCGACGCCATCGCCTGACGGGGGTCGCCGGAGATCCAGTCGCCGAACAGGGAGCAGGTGAACAGGAGGGGGGCAGTCTCACCGGCTGCGCGCGCGATCGCAAGAGTCGAACCCGTGAGGATGCCGCTGAAGGTCGTCGGCAGGATGACGCCGACGATCGTCCGCCACTTGCTGACGCCGAGGGCGAGACTCCCCTGCCGAAGCGTGTCCGGGACGAGGGCCAACACCTCCTGGGTCGCCCGAGAGATCAGCGGCAGCATGATGATCGCGAGCGACAGCGCACCGATGAAGCCGTTCTGACCCCGTCCGACGACGAGCAACACGTACAGGAAGACGCCGATCACGATCGAGGGCAGGCCGTTGAGGACGTCGAGGCACAGCTTGATCGCCCCCGCGACTCGATGGTCCGCGAACTCGCTGACGTAGATCGCCACCATCACGCCGACGGGGAGCGCAATCGCGCCGGCTATCCCGACGAGGATCAGGCTGCCGACGAACGCGTGCGCGATTCCTCCGCCGGTCTCGCCGAACGTCACGGGCGTCTTCGTGAACAAGTCGAGGTTGAGCGCCGAGATTCCCTTGATCAGCACCGACCCCGTGACGATTCCGAGAACGCCGACGGCCGCGCCGGCGGCAACCAGCCAGCTCGCCTCGGCGGCGCGGTTCACCAGCTTCCTTCTCTTCACGCGCCCGCCCGCGGCGACTAGGCTCGGTTGCGCAGCCATCAGCTCCCCCCGGTCCGCTGGAACTCGAAGCGGCGAACGATGAGCAGCGCAGCGAGGTTTGTCAGCAGCGCGAAGACCATCAGGACGACCGCGAGGTAAACGATCGAGGCGATGTGGATGTTCGTCGCGGCGGCCTGATATTGGGCGGCTATCCGGCTGGCGAGTGTGTCGCCGGACTCGAACAGAGACTTCGGAATATGGGTCAGCCCTCCGATCACCTGCGTGACGGCAACCGCTTCACCGACGGCGCGCCCCATTCCGAGCAGCACCGCCGCTACGACGCCTCCGCGCGTGTGCGGGAAGATGACCCCGCGAACCATTTCCCAGCGGGTCAGTCCGAGGCCGTACGCGCCCTCCTTCAGCTCCTGAGGAACGCTCTTGAAGAGCTCGCGGCTGACGCTGGCCGTGATCGGGACGATCATGATCGTCAGGATCAGAATCGCCGTGAACATGTCACCCCCACCCGGACTCGGCTCGCCGAAGATGGGAATGAAGCCGAACCAGTTGTGGAGGGAGGGTTCGACGTGCTCGTGTAGGAACGGGCTGAGGACGAAGATCCCCCACAGGCCGAGCACCACGCTCGGAACGGCGGCGAGCATCTCCACGAGCGAGCCGATCACGCCGCGGACCATCGGGGACGCGAGCTCGGTGAGGAAGAGCGCGATCGCGATCGCCAGCGGGGCGGCGATCAGGACGGCGGCAAAGGCGCTGATGGCGGTCCCGACGAGGAAGTCGAGCGCACCGAAGTTGCTCGTGACGGGATTCCAGTCCTCATGCCAGACGAAGGAGATCCCGAACTTCTGGATCGCAGGCCAGGCCCCGTAGATCAACCGATACCCAATCGACGCGACGAGAGCCATCGATCCGAAAGCCGCGACAGCGGTCACCCACTTCAGCGCGGTGTCGCCGATGCGGTCGGTCAGACGCCGCCGCGAAGAAAGGGCGCCCGGAGGCAGTTCGGAGACGGGTGCATCCATGCGGGCGGAGCTTTACAGTCTCAACCAAGCCCAGCAGGGCCATTCACCACCTCGACACCGAACGTTCACATCCCCTAGACCCGGAGCCTCCGAGGCATGAGCGAGACTCACCACGTGTCCACCGACGTGGCAGCGATCGACATCGCCTCGAGCCTGAAGCGGGACGAGGGGCCTGTAGCGAAGCGCGAGATCGTCTTCGGGATCGACCAACTGAGCGTTGCCTACGGATCGAACGTCGCCGTCAAGGACGTCTCACTCGATGTCTACCGCAACCTGATCACCGCCGTGATCGGACCGTCCGGCTGCGGCAAGAGCACGTTCATTCGCTGCCTGAACCGGATGAACGACCTCGTGCCGGGCGTGAAGATCGATGGCCGACTCCTCTACCACGGCGAGGACCTCTACGGGGGCGACGCCGACCCGGTCGAGGTGCGCCGGCGGATCGGCATGGTCTTCCAGAAGCCGAACCCGTTCCCGAAGTCGATCTACGACAACGTCGCCTTCGCCCCGAAGGTGCTCGGCATGCCGGGCGCAATGGACGAGCGGGTCGAGCGCGCG
>JBKPSO010000242.1:0-8732 GCA_046735055.1 Actinomycetota bacterium | reverse complement strand
CAGCCGTTCGTGCAGACGGGGGTGCGGCAGCTCCAGACCCGGTTCGTCGAGCCACTCCTCCCCGTAGAGGAGGAGGTCGAGATCGATCGTGCGCGGGCCGAATCGAGGTCCTTCCCGCGTGCGACCGAGCCGCCGTTCGATGCCGAGCAGCCGATCGAGGAGCTCGCGGGGCGAGAGCTCGGTCTCGAGCGCTGCGGCCGCGTTCAGGAACCGCGGCTGATCAACCGGCCCGACCGGATCTGTCTCCCGCACGCTCGATACAGCGACGAGGCTCACGCCCGGCTCGGCCGCGAGCTGCTCCAGTGCCGCGCGAAGCATTGCCGAGCGGTCGCCGAGGTTGGCGCCGAGACCGACATACGCCCGGGTCACCGCCGCAAGGTAACCCGATCAGCGTGACCTGGAGCGTTCCGCCGTCGCCGCCGACCATTCGGCGGCGATTCCTGCCGGTCGCTGCTTGCGCACGCGCACTCTGACCACCGCGACGGGGAAGGACGTGAGCAGCGCGGCCGCTACGGCTGCGGCAAGGGTCTCGATCAGCGCGAACCGGGTGGAGTCGGAGACGTCCTCGATCCTGGCCGCGATGTCGCGGTAGTCGATCGTCTCCTCGACGCGGTCGACCGCCGGCTCGTCGATCTCGAGCGTGACGTCGTAGAGAAAGGTCTGGCCGTCGCGCTGCTCACTCTCGAGCACGCCGTGGTGCCCGAAGACTTCCAGCCCGTGCAGCTCGACGATCACCTCAGCACCTCCGCCGCGACCGTCAGCGCTTCGACGGTCTCGCGGACGTCGTGGACGCGCAGGATCGACGCGCCGCGCTCGTAGGACGCGACCGCCGCGCCGATGCTGGCCGCCGTCGAGCCGGTCGTCGCATCCGGGTCGCCGAGGAGCCTGCCGAGCGAGCTCTTCCGCGAGAAGCCGACGACGACGGGGCGACCGAGCGCGAGCAGGACGTCGAGGCGCCGGACGAGCTCGAAGTTCTGCTCGACCGTCTTCCCGAAGCCGATCCCCGGGTCGAGGCAGATCCGCTCCTCGGCAACCCCCGTCGCGACCGCAACGCCGAGCCGCTCCTCGAGAAATGCAGCGACCTCGGCGGCGACGTCGTCGTAGCGGGGATCGAGCTGCATCGTCCGCGGCTCGCCGCGCATGTGCATCAGGCAGAGGTACGCGTCCGAGCCCGCGACGACCCCGGCGAGCTCGGGGTCGCCCCGCAGCGCAGTTACGTCGTTGACGAGCTCCGCCCCGAGGTCGAGCGCACGGCGGGCCACCTCTGCCTTCGACGTGTCGATCGAGACCGGCGCGCCCTCGAGCGCCTCGAGCACCGGCACGACGCGGCGGAGCTCCTCGTCGAGCGAGACCCCTTCGGAGCCCGGCCGCGTCGACTCGCCGCCGACGTCGACGATCGCCGCCCCCTCGGCGAGCATCCGCCGTGCAGCGGCGATCGCGTTCTCGGCCCGGAAGTCGACCCCCCCGTCCGAGAAGGAGTCGGGCGTGACGTTGACCACGCCCATCACGGACGGGCTCGGGAAGCGCTCCTCGATCGGGATCACGCCTGCATTTGAGCAGGGACTGACCCCGCAGGGGGTCTGTCCCGACCGGTTTGGCGCGCGGCGAGGCGCAAACACCGGGGTCAGACCCTGTAGCTTCCGTCTTTGCATCGCCTTCCTCGGCACCAGGATCATGGGCGGGCCGATCGCAGACGTGCGGCTCGCGCGATGGCGCGCGAGGCCGGGATCGAGCTCGGCCTCGGGCCTGTGACGCTCGAGTGGTTCGAACGCGCGATCGCTCTCGGCCACGGCGACGAGGACGTCGCAGCGGCGTGGTTCGCCAGCCGCCGGACCTCCGACGATTGACCCGGGCCCGAAAGCGTGTTCTGATGCTGCAGTCCATCTGACTCGGAAGGAGCTTGCGCATGACTGAGGCAACAGCGGCGGCCCCGGCGGCGGGAGCCGTAGGCAAGCCACGCGGACCCTGGTTCGTCGCCCTGATCGGGCTGGTCACGTTGGGGATCTACTTTCTCTACTGGTACTACAAGACCGGAGAGGAGATCAAGAATTACTCCGGCGAGGGCCTCGGCGGGGTTCTCTGGCTCGTGATCGGGCTGGTCGCCGGGATCGTGATGTGGTTCGTGACGCCCTCGGAGGTCGGAAAGCTCTACACGCGGGAGGGCCAGCAGCCGCCCGTGACCGGCGTGACGGGCTTCTGGATGTTCCTGCCGCTCGTCGGCTACTTCGTCTGGACCGTGAAGGTCCAGGGCGCGCTCAACCGCTTCTGGGCGAGCAAGGGCGCGACCTCCTAGCTCCTGATTCGACCGGAGGGAGGTAGGCGGCCCTCCCTCCGGGAGCCGCCGCCCTCCGTCCGTCAGGCGGGAGCCGCCGCCGCGTGCGACATCTCGATGCCCCGCGCAGCCCACGTGCCGCCGGCCGCCAGGACGCCGCCCGCGAGCGCGAGCCACGCGCCGGTGTCCAGGTCGCCGAGCCTGTTGAACGCCGCTCCGATCGGATCGAAGGCGACGAGCCCGAGCAGGATCAGCGAGACGGCGACATCGAAGCCGCGAGTGCCGGTTCCTGCGGACGAGGCCGCCCAGACCAGGCCCGCCAGGGCGGCGACCGCGAGCATGACGATCCCGAGCGAGTGGCCGAGTGGGCCGTCCCAGTAGCTCTGACCCGACTCCGCGTCGAGGAAGATTCCCGGGAAGACGAGCGCGATCCCGACTCCGGCCGCCAGCGCCCCCGGAGACAGGCCGGCAGGCGTCGAGCGCGCGCCGCCCGCCGCCTGGATCGCGGCCGCCGCGCCGAGCAGCACGAGGATGCCGCCGGCGAAGGGGAGCCAGACGCCCGCACGGGTCTCGTCCCAGTCGCTGAACGCCGTTGCCGCCGGGAACCAGCCCCAGTAGCCGATCATGAGTGCGCCCAGTCCCGCCAGCCAGCCGTCCGTCGCCCAGCCCTGGTAGGAGGCCGCGACGCAGAGCGCAGCGAGGATCGCGAACGCGAGCCCGAAGCCCGCGATCGTGCCGTCGAGATCCCAGTAGCTCTGCCCGGCGACCGCCGTCAAGAAGATCCCGACGATGGCGAGCACTGCGCCGATCTGAGCGACTGCTCGACCTGCCGTTGGAGTCACAATCCCCTCCCTTGGACGGATGCGAATTGACCCGCGGAGCGTGTCAAACGCAGGGGACGGTGTCTAGCGATTTTCGGACAGAGCCGGTGAGGTTTCCACCGCGCCCTGCCGGGCGGATTACGGCTTCGCGCCCTCGGGCGGCGGAGGCTGGGAGAGCGCGCCCGGGATCGGGAACGGCTTCGGCCGCGGCTGCGGTCGCTTCTCGCGTTCCTGCGAGGGCGGCTCCGCGGCGGTCGGCTCCTCCTCGCGGAAGACCTCGTCCGCGCGCTCGCCGGCGAGCAGCCGCTCGAACTGGTCCTTGTCGATCGTCTCGCGCTCGATCAGGATCGCCGAGAGCTGGTGGAGCTCGTCCATGTGCTCGCGCAACACCTGGTGCGCGCGGTCGTGAGCCTCCTCGATCACGCGGCGGATCTCGTCGTCGATCTCGCGGGCTACCTCTTCCGAGTAGTCGGGCTCGGCGCCCATCTCCCGGCCGAGGAACGGCATGTCGTGGTTGCGACCGAGCACGCGCGGGCCGAGCTTCTCGCTCATGCCGAAGCGCATGATCATCTGCTTCGCCGTCGAGGTCACCTTCTCGATGTCGTTGGCGGCGCCGGTCGTGACCTCCTGGAAGACGAGCTCCTCCGCCGCGCGACCGCCGAGCATCGCCGCGAGCTGGTCCATCAGCGCGGACTTCGTCGTCAGGTAGCGGTCCTCGCGCGGGAGCGAGATCGTGTAGCCGAGCGCCTGGCCGCGGCTGATGATCGAGATCTTGTGCACCTCGTCGGTGTGCTCGAGGTAGTGGCCGACGAGGGCGTGGCCCATCTCGTGGTACGCGGTGATCTTCCGTTCCTCCTCGGAGAAGAGCCGCGTGCGCTTCTCCGGGCCGGCGATCACGCGCATGATCCCCTCCTCGAGCTCCTCCTGCTCGACGACCTTCTTGCCGCGGCGGGCGGCGAGCAGCGCGGCCTCGTTGACGAGGTTCGCGAGATCGGCGCCGGTGAAGCCCGGCGTGCCGGCGGCGAGCGTGTCGAGGTCGACCTCGGAGGCAAGCGGCTTGCCCTTCGCGTGCACCTCGAGGATCTTGCGGCGGCCGTTCCGGTCGGGCCGATCGACGACGATCTGCCGGTCGAAGCGGCCGGGGCGGAGCAGCGCGGGGTCGAGAATGTCGGGCCGGTTCGTGGCCGCGATCAGGATGATGTTGTCCTTCAGCTCGAACCCGTCCATCTCGACGAGGAGCTGGTTCAGGGTCTGCTCGCGCTCGTCGTGGCCGCCGCCGAGACCCGCGCCGCGGTGCCGGCCGACCGCGTCGATCTCGTCCATGAAGACGATGCACGGTGCGGCCTGCTTGGCCTGCTCGAACAGGTCGCGCACACGCGAGGCGCCGACACCGACGAACATCTCGACGAAGTCGGAGCCGGAGATCGAGAAGAACGGCACACCGGCCTCGCCGGCGACCGCGCGCGCGAGCAGCGTCTTGCCCGTGCCGGGCGGCCCGTAGAGGAGCACGCCCTTCGGGATCCGCGCCCCGAGCGCCTGGAACTTCTTCGGGTTCTCGAGGAACTCCTTGATCTCCTGCAGCTCCTCGACCGCCTCGTCGACGCCGGCGACGTCCTTGAAGCCGATCTTCGGCGAGTCGGGCGCCATGCGCTTGGCGCGACTCTTGCCGAAGCTCATCACCTTCGAGCCGCCGCCCTGCACCTGGTTCATCAGGAAGATCCAGAACCCGAACAGAAGGACGAACGGGAGCAGCGAGGTGAGGATCGACCACCAGGGAGACGAGCCCGTGCCCTTCGAGTCGAACGTGACGTGTTTGCGCTGGAGCAGGTTCTGGAAGGTGATCTGCGACTGGTCGCTCGGATAGTTGACCTTCCACTTCTTGTCCTCGCCGATCAGCGTCGCCGTGATCTGCCGCTTGCTCGGGCTGAAGACGACTTCCTGGACCTGCCGCGGGTCGGTCTCGACCTTCTGGATCAGGTCGGAGTAGGTGACCTTGCGGGGCGCCTTCGACTTCGGGATCAGAGTCTGGCTCGCCAGGTAGACGAGCAGGACGATCACGATCAGGGGGAAAAGCGCGCTGCGGAAGAAGCGATTCACAGTTGCTCAACGCTCAGCGTAGCAGGGAGGTCCCTTCGTTCCGGGTCGCCGAGTCCCGGCGACAGCCTAGGTACCTTCGGGCATCAGCTCGTCTCTCAAAACCCCCACATAAGGGAGATTGCGGTAGCGCTCGGCAAAGTCGAGCCCGTAGCCGATCACGAACCGGTTCGGGATCTCGAAGCCGATCCAGCGCACCGGCACGTCGATCTCGCGGCGGTCCGGCTTGGTCATCAGCGCGCAGATCTCCAGCGAGGCGGGCTCGCGGGACTCGAGGTTGCGCATCAGGTACGAGAGCGTCAAGCCCGAGTCGATGATGTCCTCGACGACGAGGACGTTGCGACCCTCGATGTTGATGTCGAGATCCTTGAGGATCCGGACGACGCCCGACGAGTCGGTGGCGGCCCCGTAGCTCGAGATCGCCATGAAGTCGACCTCGCACGGGACGGTGAGGTGCCGCATCAGGTCGGCCATGAAGAAGACGGCGCCCTTGAGGACGCCGATCAGGAGCAAGTCCTTGCCCTCGTAGGCTGCGGAGATCTCCTCGCCGAGCTCGGCGATGCGCGAGCGCAGGGCGTCGGAGTCGATCAGGATCTCGCCCACGGCCTGCTCGAGCTCTGTCTTCATCACGCCCGCGTCACCCGTACCTCGGCATCCTCCACGATTCCGGGCACCGCGACAACCTCTCCGTTACGCACGACGACCGGCCACGCGTCGCGCTCGGCCCGCGGGACCTTCGCGTCGACGAAGACGTCCTGCAGCTTCTTCGTCCTGCCGGCGAGGCGGTCGCCCTGCCGTCGGGTACGGACCTCGAGCCCGGGCGCGTCGGACTCGATCGTCCACGGGCCCCAGCGGACCGGGCCCTGCTCGAGGGACAGGCTGTCGTACTCGCGCACCGCCTTCAGGCCGCCGCGGAGGTCGGCGGACTTCGAGCCCTCGCGGTCTGCGAGCAGCGCGAGGAGGGTGTCCTCGACCGAACGTGGAAGCCGCGGCCGCTCGTCGGCGAGCCGCGCGATGTTCTGCTCGGCAGCAGGGTGCAGGCGGCGGAGGAGCGGCACGAGCTCGTCGCGGATCAGGCCGCGGAGCGTGTCGGGGTTCGAGGAGTCGGTGCGGTAGGCGAGCCCGTGCGCACGGCAGTACGCCTCGGTCTCCTGCCGCCAGACCGTCAGCAGCGGCCGGACGACGCCGTCCTCGCGGCGAACCTTGATCCCGCGCGTCGACCCGCTCGCCGCGAGCCGGTAGAGCACGGTCTCGACCTGGTCGGAGGCCGTGTGCCCGGTGGCACGGAGGGTGTGGTTTGCGGTCAACGAGTAGCGCACGTCGCGCAGCGCCGCCTCGGTCACGCCAACTAACAGTCTGTTACTAGGCCGAATTACGGTTGCTTGCAGCGCGTTTGCACAGAAGGACGCGTCCGCTTCGGACTCGTCTCCACGGAGGCCGTAGTCGACATGTACGGCCGAGACGCGGTAGCCGAGCGCGCCGAGGGCGTGCCAGAGACAGGTCGAGTCGGCGCCGCCGGAAACGAGGCACGTGACCTCGCCGCCGGGCTCGATCAGGTCGTGGCGGCGGATGTGCGCCTCGATCCGCTCGAGGAGATCCATTGCGGTCATTGTGCCGCCGATAGGCTGCGCTCGTGCTCGACGAGGCGACCGAGTTCGGGGCCCGTGCGGCGCGCCGGCTACGCGAGGAGATCATCGCCTGGCTGACGACCGTCTCCCCGCAGGGCTCCCCCCAGCCGGTGCCGGTGTGGTTCCTCTGGGAGGGCGACCGCTCGCTGCTCCTGTACAGCAAGCCGGGCAAGCCGAAACTGCGCAACATCGAGGCGAACCCAGGCGCAACCATCCACCTCGATTCGAACGGCGTCGGCGGGGACGTCGTCGTCTGCCGCGGCGAGCTGCGGCGCTCCGACGACCCACCCGCGGACCAGGTCCCGGACTACGTCGCCAAGTACGCGGCACGCATCGACGCGCTCAGCTGGACTCCGGCGAGCTTCGCTGCCGACTATTCCGTGCCGCTCAGGCTCGAGATCGCGCGCATCACCGGCTGGTAGTCAGAAGATCAGCGAACGGTAGGTGATCGTCCGCTGCATCCCGATCGCCTCGTAGACGCGGATCGCCGGAGCGTTCTCCGGGCGGACGAACAGACAGACGCGCGGCACCTGCTCGAGCAGCCGGCGGCAGAGGTCGCGCATGCCACGCTGGGCGTAGCCGCGGTTCCGCACGGAGGGGTCGACCCAGACCTGCTGCAGCTGCACAGCCGCGGGCGTCCACGCCGAGGCCTCGGCCTTGAACAGGATCTTCCCGTCCTCGAGCCAGAGCCACGAGCGTCCCTCGCCGATCTGGGCCTGGGTGCGCCAGCGGAAGCCGTCGGGATCGCGATCGAGCGGGTTGAGGCCGATCTCCTCCTCGTGGGCCGCCGCGCACGCCGGCACCAGCAGGCCGAGGTCGGCGAGCGTCGCCGTGCGCAGGCCCGTCCCGCCCTCCTCCGGCGCCTGCTCGAGCACGTACACCGGCTGGCCCGGACGATCCTCACGCGGGGAGGACATCCGCGGCCCCGCCTCCGTCCAGAGCTCGTCCACGGCGCGCTCCTCGCCGATCAGCATCCGCGCGCGGCTCGCCGCGGCCGCACGCGCGAACGCGCCGCACCCCGAGCCCGAGGGGACGACGTTGGCACCGACGTGACAGAGCGCCGTCAGCCGACCGTTCGACACGAGCGCCGAGAAGCGCCCGAGACCCCGGCGGGCGACGTCCTCGAGGAAGACGCGCTCGACCGGATCCTCGGCGCAGAAGGCGAGGATCTGCGCCAACGTCGGCTCGACGAGTGCCATCGGGCCATCGTCGCATAGGCTCCGCGCCATGCCTATCCATCTTCGAGCCGAACCGGACGACTACGCGGACGCCTGCCTCCTCCCCGGCGACCCGCTGCGTGCGAAGTACATCGCCGAGACGTTCTTCGAGGATGCCGTCGAGGTGAACGAGGAGCGCGGGATGCTCGGGTACACGGGCACGTTCCGCGGCAAGCGCGTCTCCGTCCAGTCGAGCGGGATGGGCTGCCCGTCCGCCGGGATCGTGATCGAGGAGCTGACCCAGCTCGGCGTGAAGAAGATCCTCCGGGTCGGTACCTGTGGCGGACTCCAGCCGGACCTGCAGACGGGCGACCTGATCGTCGCCGTCTCCGCAACCGCGGCCGACGCGACGGCGACACACCTGATCGGCGGCGAGCCGCACGCGCCGACGGCGGACTGGGAGCTCGTCCACGGAGCCGTCCACCACGCGAAGGAGCTCGGGAAGAAGGTGCGCGTCGGCGGCGTCGTCTCGAGCGACGTCTTCTACAACCCGGACAGCGGCCAGTACCAGCGCTGGTCCGACCGCGGGATCCTCGCAGTCGAGATGGAGGCGGCGATGCTCTTCACGCTCGGCGCGCTGAAGAAGATCCAGACCGGCTGTCTGCTGATCGTCAGCGACGTGCTCGTCGAGGGCGAGTTCAAGAGGATCACCGACGAGGACATGCGCGCGGCCGTCGACCGGATGACCGAGCTCGCGCTC
>JBKPSO010000241.1:0-5956 GCA_046735055.1 Actinomycetota bacterium | reverse complement strand
CTCTCGCCGCGATCCTGGCACTCGCGGCGGCGCTGCGCCTCGTCGGGATCGAGTACGGCCTGCCGTTCGGCGGCCTCCTCAACCCCGACGAGCAGAACATCGTCCCGCGTGCCTGGGCAATGGTGCACGGCGCGGGGCCCGACCCGCACTGGTTCGACTACCCGACGCTCCTGCTCTATGTGCTCGCCCCCTTCCAGGCCTGGCAGGACGAGCCCTCGTACCTCACCGCCCGCCTGATCGTCGTCGCGTTCGGCCTCGCCGCGGTCGTCGCCGCGTGGTGGCTCGGCCGCGCCGCGTACGGGCGCACCGCCGGTCTCGTCGCCGCCGCGGCGGTCGCAGTCGAGACGATCGGCGTGGCCTATTCGCACATGGCGGTGACCGACGTGCCAATGACGGCGCTGATCGCCGCTTCGCTCGCGCTGGCCGTGACCGGCCGCCTCGAACTCGCCGGCCTCGCCGCCGGCCTGGCGGCGAGCGCGAAGTACCCGGCCGTGTTCCTCGTCGTCCCGCTCGTCGTCGCCGGCTGGGGACGCTGGCGCCGGCTCGGGTATTCGCTCGCGGCCGCAGTCGCCGTGTTCCTCGCGACGAGCCCGTACGTGCTCGTCCATCCGCACGAGGCGTGGGAGGACGCGACGCGCGTCCAGCGGCTCGCCCACGACGGCTGGCTCGGCTTCGAGCACGACTCGTTCGCCCTCTTCTCCTTCACCGGCAAGCTCTGGGAGGGCTTCGGGCCGGCGTTTGCGATCGGGGTCGCGGGGCTCGTGCTCGCCCTGCGCCGCCGCACGCGCACCGACCTGATCCTCGCCTCGTTCGTCCTCGCCTACCTCGTCGACCTGCTCACCCTCCGCGCGCACTTCGACCGGTACGTGCTGCCGCTCGTCCCGGCGCTCGCGGCACTCGCCGGGCGCCAGCGCGTGCTCGCCCCGCTCACCCTCGGGCTGTTGATCGTCCCGCTCGTCTGGGCGATCGGCGACGACGTGCGCCTGACCCGCACCGATACGCGCGCCGTCGCGCACAGCTGGATCGTCGCGCACGTGCCGCCACACGCGAGGATCGCTGCGGAGTCGTCGACGCCGCCGCTCGAGGGCCACCCGATCGTCGGCCTCGCCCTGCCCGGGCCCGGCCGGCCGTTCGACCACGACCGTGTCGTGTCCCGGCTGCGCGCGCAGGGCGTCCGCTACGCGCTCGTCACCGGCGCGATCGCCGACCGCGTCCTCGCGGCGCGCGACCGCTATCCGCGCGAGGCGCGCTTCTACGATCAACTGCGAGCGCAGGCGAAACGGGTCTACCATGTCGAGCCAGGGCACGGACTGACCGGGCCCTGGGTCTCCCTCTACCGCTTATGAGAAAAACGCTGCTCCTGACGCCTTTCCTTGCGCTGGCGCTCGCCGGCTGCGGCAACGGCGGGTCATACGTGCAGGAGGTCGGCGCCCAGGTGCCGCGCCCCTGCCCGAAGGCCTGGCAGGCCGGCTGGCAGCGGCTCGCGAACCGGATCCACGCGGACGTCTACTGCCCGAGCAAGATGCCGGACCCGCTCACCGGTCAGATCGGCGGCCGCTGGAACAACATCAACTCCGTCTCCAAGGACCGCAGCTACCTGATCGGCTTCGTGTGGCAGGAGATCGGCCAGGAGATACACGTCAACCTGCGCGGCTACCCGGGCGTGACGAACGTCCCGACGTGCCGCTCCGTCGAGCTCGTCGGCGGAAAGAAGCGCGTCAGCACCGTTCCCTGCTTCGCCGACTCGCGGGGGGAGAAGACAATCGCGGGCTTCCGCGTCACCGAGTACACGGTCAACCAGGATGCCGACCAGTGGCACGTGCTCTACGCGTGGCACCACAACGGATCGCTCTACACGCTCAGCCAGCACGTCGCCCCGCCGTTGACGTTCCCGCAGGTCGTGCAGAGCCTGAACCGGATGCTCGCCTCGCTGGTCCTGGTGCAGCCCCGCTAGCGCGATGCGCCTGACCCGGAGGCAGCTCATCGCCGGCGGAGCCGCCGCCGGACTCGCCGCGGGCGGGATCTACGAGCTCGTCGACCGCCTCGGCGCTGCGCCGGAGCGGCCTGCCGTGCAGGGCCTGACCCCGGAGCAGCACCTGCTCCAGGGCGTACGCATAGTCGAGGACAACGGCGTCGAGGTCGTCGTCCCGCCTCTTCACCACCAGCTCGTCACCGCCCGGGTCAAGGTGGGCGAGAGCAAGCGCGAGCTGGCCGAGGCGCAGCGGGCGCTCGAGGACGCGCTCGCCGAGCTCGACGGCCGGTTCGAGCAGAGCCCGGCGGGGCTCGGGGTGACCCTCGCATGGGGCCTCCCGTACTTCCGGCGCTTCGTGCCGACGCTCGCCGACGAGCACATTCCGATCGACCGACGCGCATCGAAGTCGAAGGACAAGCCGGTGCGCGTGCTGCTCGACTCGATGCGCTTCCCGAGCGACCCCGCCGACACGACCCTCGAGGCTAACGACGTCGCCGTGCTCCTGCGCAGCGACAGCCTTGACCGCATCGCTGCAGGGTCGAAGGCCATCCTCCGCCTCGGGCTCTTCGACGTGACGAGCATCCGCAAGGGCTTCGCGGGAGGAGGCTTCGACGGCGGGCAGGGGCTGCCGAAGAAGATGGCCGTGGCGGCGCAGGTCCGCGGCTCGTACCTGATCCCGGACGGCGCCGAGCTCTTCCTCGGGTTCACCTCCACGCAGAAGGCGGGGCTCGGCCCGCCAAAGATCGCGAACATCGAGGAGCTCGGGTACTCCCCGGGCGGTTACTTCACCCAGGGCACGCACCTCGCGGTTTCGCACATCAGCGAGGACCTGGAGGCGTGGTACGTCAACTTTCCGCACGAGGAGCGCGTGGCGACCGTCTTCCGGCCGGGGCTGGCCGTGAAGGAGAACGTCCAGACGGTGCCGCAGGGTCCCGACGACGTCTCCGACGCCGCGCGAGTGCAGCTCGACTTCACCCGCACGAAGCAGATCGGCCACTCGGCCTCCCTGCAGACGGTCTCGCGCCTGACCTCGAGCGCGGTCGGGGCGAGCGGCGCGATCTACGGCCCCGGGACGGCAATCCCGCACCGCGCCGACTTCAACACGCTCGACAACCCGTTCTTCTGGAGCGCCGATCCGTTGCGCGATGGGATGAGCGACATGCCGGCCGCCGGTGTCCACTTCGTCGTCTTCAATCCCTCGAGCGACGACTTCAACCGTGGGCGGTTGGCGATGGACGGCGTGCTCCCGGACGGGACGAAGCTCCCGTTCCACCCCCGCGACCGCGGCCAGGGCTTCAACTCGATCCTGCGGACGACCCACCGTCAGAACTTCCTCGTCCCGCCCCGGCGCCACCGCTCGTTCCCGCTCGTCGAGCTGCTCCCGTAGCGAACCTCTGTGGACAAGAAGTTCCACCGTTTTTCCAACCCCGGTGTCAGACACTGGGTTGCAGCGGTTACGAAGTTGGACGTGGCTTGATCAGGCGCGCGCGGCCGGAGGATCTGGAGGCGATCGTCGGGATCTTCCGCGAGTCGCGCGCGGAGGCGATGCCGTGGCTGCCCGTGCTGCACCGCGGCCGAGGATGATCTCGAGCACTTCCGCGGCCGCCTCGACTCCGACGAGGTCTACGTGTTCGAACGCGAGGGGCAGGTCGCCGGCTTCGCGGTCCTGCATGGAGACGAGCTCGACGGCTTCTACGTCGCGCCGGAGCAGCAGCGCCGAGGCGTCGGCGCGGCGCTCTTCCGGCACGTCCAGCAGCTGCGGCCGGAGCGCTTCGGCTTCTGGGTCTTCCGCGACAACGCCCGCGCGCGGCGCTTCTACGAGTGCCACGGCGCGCGGCTCCTCTACGAAACCGACGGCGCCGCCAACGTGGAGCGCACGCCGGACGTCCGCTACGAGTGGCGACCCAGCTAGCCAAAGAAGGCGCGCGCCACGTCGTACCACTCGGGCGGCACGGTCTTCTGTTCCCGCGTCGCCTCTTCGAGCGAGACGTCGACGATCGCGTCGCCGTGGAGCGCCGCCATCCGCCCGAACTTGCCCTCGTCGACCAGGTCGGCGGCCTTGAGGCCGTAGCGCGTCGCGAGCACGCGATCGCGAGCCGTGGGCGAGCCGCCGCGCTGGACGTGGCCGAGGACGGTCACGCGCGTCTCGAAGCCGGTCCGCTGCTCGATCTCGTGCGCGAGCTGCTCGCCGACGCCGCCCAGACGCACGTGCCCGAACTGGTCGAGCTCGGCCTCCTGCGTCACCTCGCGCTCCTCGCCCGAGTCGAAGGTGAGCTTGTAGCCTTCGCTGACAACGACGATCGAGAAGTCCTTGCCCCGCTCGTGTCGCTTGCGGAGCCCTTCGCACGCCGCCTCGACGCTGATCGGCTGCTCGGGAATCAGGATCACGTCGGCGCCGCCGGCGATCCCGCTCATCACCGCGATCCAGCCGGTGTGGCGGCCCATCACCTCGACGACCATTACCCGGTTGTGCGACTCCGCGGTCGTGTGCAGGCGGTCGATCGCCTCGGTCGCGATCGAGACCGCTGTGTCGAAGCCGAATGTGTAGTCCGTAGCCGAGAGGTCGTTGTCGATCGTCTTCGGCACGCCGACGACCGGCAGCTCGTGCTCGGCGTGGAGCCGCGCCGCGACGCCGAGCGTGTCCTCGCCGCCGATCGCCACGAGCGCGTCGAGCTCCGCGTCCGCGAAGTTCTGCAGCACACGGTCGACGCCGCCCTCGACCTTGTAGGGGTTCGTGCGGGAGGTGCCGATGATCGTGCCGCCGCGCGGGAGGATGCCTGTCACCTCGCGCGAGGTCAGCTGCCCGAGTTCGTTCTCGACGAGCCCGCGCCAACCATGGGCAACGCCGACGACCTCGTAGCCGCGGTCGAAGCATCGCCGGGCGACGGCGCGAATGACCGCGTTCAAGCCCGGGCAGTCGCCACCGCCGGTAAGAAGGCCGACGCGTTTCATCGCGCCCTGAGTCTATGCACGCTTCGAGGAGGGACAGGCTTCAGCGTGTCCCGTGCAGCGCCATGCGGCGGGTGGGAATCGAACCCACACGCCCCTGAGGGGCAGCGGCTTTTGAGGCCGCCTCGTCTACCAGTTCCGACACCGCCGCGCGCAGGCAAATTGTAGACGGGCCGCGTCGACGCACCCCACTCGTAAACGCGCGGCGAGCAGTTTAAGCTTGCCGCTCGCCGTGGCGACCCAGACCGCCGAAGAAGCCCTCCCGAAGCTTCGCCGCTCGTACCGGCCCGCGCCGCTGCAGATCCTCGCGTTCGTGTTCGTCGGCCTGCTCGGCGTCTGGCTCCTCGTCAACCTGATCAAGAACCCGTCGCACTGGTTCGACCTCTTCCTCGTCGGGCTGACGCTCGGGATGGTCTACGCGCTGATCGCGCTCGGCTACTCGCTCGTATACGGCATCCTCGAGCTGATCAACTTCGCGCACGGCGACGTCTTCATGCTTGGTGCGATGCTGACGACGACGCTCGTCGGCACCTTCGGCCTCGCCAGGAACGGGAGCGTGCTCGTCTGGATCCTCCCGATGCTCGTGATCGCCGCGGCGTTCACCGGCGTCCTGAACATCTCGATCGAGAGCGTCGCCTACCGGCCGTTACGCGCGGCGCCGCGACTCGCGCCGCTGATCACGGCGATCGGGGTCTCGTTCATCCTCCAGACCGTCGGCCTCGTCTGGAAAGGCCCGTCGCCCGTGTCGATCCGCGACGACATCCTCCCGCGCGGGCAGATCTTCCAGGTCGGCGAAGCCGACTTCCACTGGAACCAGCTGATCGTCTTCGTCGTCACGATCCCGACGCTCATCCTGCTCGTCTGGCTCGTGCAGCGGACGAAGCAGGGGAAGGCGATGCGTGCGGTCGCGCAGGACAAGGACGCCTCCGCGATGATGGGGATCGACGTCAACCGGACGATCTCGTTCACGTTCCTGATCGCCGGGCTGCTCGCCGGGTTCGCCGGCGTGCTCTATGCCCTCTTCGTCACGAACGT
>JBKPSO010000240.1:0-6983 GCA_046735055.1 Actinomycetota bacterium | reverse complement strand
CACTGTGCTAACATCGTCGGCAGCGTCAGATGTGTATAAGAGACAGGATCTGGGCTACGTCTTGGGTTGGCGGACGGTGTAGGCCCGTCCGTCCAGCTCGACGCGCGTGAGGGTATCTCCCTTCTCCACGCGGTCGTGGATCGCGTCGAGCACCTCAAGGATGCGCCGGTCGCTTTCGCTCACATCCACCGAGACTACGTAGCCATCTCTCGGACTGCCGCCCAGCGCCGGATCGAATCGCCGTAGCGCCTCAAAGAGGCTCTGCGCCGATTGGAGTGACTTCGCCTCGATCATGAACCTCCGCATAGAAGTCAGATCCAGTCGCGCAGCTTGGCGATGCCGAAGGTGAGCGGCGCTACTGCGATGATCGCTGCGACGACGACCCAGAAGAGCCAGGTGGTGTTAAAGAGCCCGACCTTGAAGTTCATGCCCATGACGCCGGCGAGGAGCGCCCCCGGGAGCAAGATTACGGATGTGAGGGTGAGCACCTTCATGATCTGGTTGGTGTGATGTCCGCCGCGGGCGATGAGGACGTCGAAGGAGCCGACGATCGCTTCGCGTGCGTCCCGGACCTCCTGCAATACAGCCTCATAGCGGGTGAAGAGCGACTCGAATCGCTCTCCCGAGCCCTTGTTGCCGAGCGCCTCTAGCTCCGGGTGGGTCAGCGCGACGAGGGCGGAGCGGTGCGCGGCGAGCGCGCGTCGCAGGTTGCCGACCTCGCGGCGCATCTCGACCAATACTTCGATGTCCTCGTCGGCTCCCTCGCCGCGCATGGCTTGCACGTCGAACTCCTCCAGGCGTTGCTCGATTCGCTCGAACGCGGCCGAGTAGGAGCCGAGCACCCATTCGAGCAGCGCGGCTAGGAAGCTGGGGCCGTCGAGAGAGCCCGTGTCGCCCGATCCCGATACGCGCGAGGCGAACTCGTCGAGGACTGGTATCGGGCGATCGTGCGCGGTGACCACCCAGTTCTCGCCGACGACGCACTCGAGCGCGTGCAACTCGCCCTCATCATCTTCCCGCGGCGCGTACGTGGTGATGTGGAGGTAGCGGCCGTGATCTTCGAAGCACGCCCGCTCATTCGGATCCGCCAAACAGGTCCGAGTCTGGTCGTCAAGATCCAACGCGTCGGCTACCTGATTGGCGTCGTACTCCCCGTCATGCAGATCGATCCACAGCAGCATCGACCCACGCAGCCGCCGGGGACGATCGGAGATGACCTCCAGATGGTCGACCTTGTTCCGGTCGAAGACGATGGCGCTCATTTCTGAAATAGCCTCGGCGCGCCTACGATCTCGCGGCGACGGTTCGCCTTCTCCTACGCCAACGCAGCGCGCCGGCCCAGAGGAACAAGAGGAGCTTCCGACTCTCGGGCGCTCGGGCTAGCCGAAACAGCCGACGCACGAGCCAGGCTGCCAAGGAAAGGCGTCAGAGTGGCACTTGCCGACGTCCGTTAGCCCTTCGTCCGTCGCGGATCGTGGCCGTAGGTGCTGCGCTCGCGGATCTTTCCGTCCCGACCGTGAATGAGCAGTTCGGACTTGTTCTTCCGGGCGATGGCGCTTCCCACCTTTGCCGCTTCGGCCTGCGTCTCGTGGATCGAACGGGCACGAGCGGTTCCCTCGACTCGCACCTGCCAGCCTCCGCTGTTGCCCTGGATAACGTGAACGTCGCCTTGCCTCGGCATCGCGTTTCTTCCTCAGAAGGCGCCAACGAGGGCGAGGACGAGCGCGACGAGGAGCAGAAGGAAAAGCCAGCTGTTGACCGCCGCCCCGCCGATGATGGCGAGGATGATCACCAGAACAACCAGAACCCATAGCAACGCCATCACGTTCCTCCTGTCCTATTTGCCTGCCGATGTTCCGCTGCTGATTCGCCCGTTTCGCCGATTGCGAAACGCGGAACGAGAGACGCAATTCGATAACGGAGGTAGCGCGATGGCGACAGCAGGCGACAGAGGAGAGCAGCGGAGCGTGGGCATCGCCCCGGTACGCGCGAGGGGACGCACGTACTGGTTCCCGGAACGCGGTTCGTACACCAGCGAGACCAAGCCCTTTTACCTGACCAGTGAGTTCCTCGTCTTCGCGCTCTACCTGATGGGATTGGGTATAGCGGCGTCCACGAGTCCCAGCATCGACGCGCGTCTGTTCTGGATCCTCGCCACGGTCGCGGTAGTCGGGTACATGCTCAGCCGCGGAATCGCGAAAGCCGCAACCCGAAGCCGCGCCCACGACCCCCGCGAAGACATCGGCGACTGAAGTCGGAACTGAGACTTCTCTGAGAGGTTTAAGGCAGGGCGGTGGCGGTGGAAATTAGGCTGGCGGACGAGATTAGCTGGCGGGAACTTTTCGCGAGATTCTGTCTGATACCGAAAACCTTCTGACGAATAGCGGTGGTTGTAGCGGTAGGGACAAAGCCGCACGGGCGGGATCAGGCCCGTTGATCGAGACCGGTCGCGCTACTCGGGTGTAAGCGGGCTAACTGCGCCCCATCGTCGTCGGATCAGCATGCCTGAGTGCGCTTGACACGCCCAGCGGCGAGAGAACAAGTCGGTCTCGAGCCCGATCGTTTCGAGGGACGGCGTGGGGGTAGCACCGTCCTCCCACAAATGGCGGAGGAGGTCGAAAGTGAGTACGACACATAGGGAAGTGCCTGAGTCTGGAAGCGAGGCGCCTGCGTCTGGGGGTGCGATCGAGCAGGCGCAGGAGAAGGTTGGCGCGGGGGTTGAGCAGGCCAAGAGCAGTGCGGGCAGCTTGATTCGTTCCCAGGTCGATGAGCGTTCGTCGCAGCTCGGGGAGCAGCTGCATGGTGCGGTTCAGGCGCTTCGTCAGGCCGAGCAGACGATGGAGCAGGAGGGAACGCCGGGGAGTCAGCTCGTTGAGCGGGCGGCGACGGAGGTGGAGCGGACTGCTCGCTATCTCTCGGAGTCCGATGGCCGGCGGGTCTTGAACGATCTTGAGGGACTTGGCCGCCGGAACCCGTGGGCCGTGATCGGGAGCGGGATCGTGCTCGGCTTTCTTGGCGCTCGCTTCTTGAAGGCATCGAGTTCGCGGCGCTTCGAGGAGTACCGCAAGACGTATGAGTCGTCGTGGACGCCGCAGCAGCTTCCGTCGGGGGAGCCGGTCTCGCACTACACCGGTTCGGCCGCGTGAGTTCGAATCCGAACGGCTCGCTCCGTAGCCGCCACGTCGGCGAGCTCGTCGGCGGCCTCTCGCACGACTTGTCGCGTCTGATCAAGCTCGAGGTCGAACTGGCAAAGACTGAGGCGCGTGAACTCGCGGACGATCTTCGGACGCAAGTGCAGCGGACGGTGGCTGACGCGCAATCAGAGGTTAAGACCGGCGGCCACCGTGTCGCGACGAGACTTTCCGAGAACGGCAAACAGGCGGGTGCAGCCGGCGGACTATTCATCGGGGCTGCAGTTTTCGCGTTGGGCGCGTTCGCCGGCCTGACGGCCTTCTTGATCCTCGTGCTCGCGGAAGCGATGCCGGCGTGGGCCGCAGCTCTTGTTGTCCTCGCCCTGTACGGAACCGTCGCCGCCGCGCTCGTCTTGTTCGGCCGCAAGCGGTGGCAGCGGGCGCAGCCGCTCGTGCCGACGACAGAGATCCAGCAGACGGTGGAGAACGTCCGGCAAACCATCTTGTACGGAAAGGATCGGCTGGCCGAGTCACTGCCGCCGGTTCCCAAACAGACGATCGAAACGGTGAAGGAGGACATCGAATGGGCAAAGCATCCGACGAGATCCGCGGCGAGATAGAAGACACGCGGGAGCGCATGGCTGAGACCGCAGACGCGATCCGCTACCGCGCCGACGTGAAGAGCCGCACGAAAGACGCGGTCGCAGAGAAGAAAGACAGCCTCGTGGACAAGGCGGGCTCCGCCGTTTCGCGCGTCACAGGCAAGATGCCGAGCCCAGGAGACGTTGCCTCCGAAGCCGGTGACATGGCGTCGAGTGTCGGCGATGCAGCCAGCTCCGCAGCCTCACGCGTGGGCGACGCCCTGCCTGACACCGACCAAGTGAAACAGCGGGCGCGGCAAGCGGTAAGCGTGGCACAGGAGAACCCGATCGGCCTCGCTGTTGGCTCGATCGCCGTCGGTTTCCTGGGCGGGATGCTCATCCCGCGGACTCAGATGGAGGATCAGCGACTCGGTGAGCTCTCGGACCAGGTGAAGGAGCAGGCGCGGGACGTCGGTCGTGAGGCGCTTGACCAGGGCCGGGACCTCGCCGAGGAGGTTGGGCAACGCGCGACGGAGGTCGCCCGAGAAGGGGCGAAGGAGCACGGGCAGCAGCTCGCGGAATCCGCGCGCGAAAGCGTCCAGTCGTTGACAGAGGAATCGGGCTCGCAACCCGGACAGGAGGCGAACTCCGGCTCGCAATCTGGACAGCCTTCCAGCCAGCCGTCCACGTCAACCTGTTCGGGTTGATAAGTCAGCGCCACCCCGAAATGCGGAAGCCCGTGCTTGCGGGCTTCCGCGTCTCCCCGCTGTCGTTACCGCGGGCAGCCAGCGGAAGGGACGAACGCACCCCCTTCTATCCGGCGTCTCCATCGCGGTGGGCATCGTCGTCGGCGTGGTTGTAGGCCTTGTCTTCCTCGCCCAGGCTCTCGCCAGTTAGCGCCTGACGGGTCAGCGTCTCGAGCCGCGCGCGGTAGTGGCTCAAGCTTCCGCGAGAAGGTGCCGCTGCATGGTCACGATCGTGCCGTCCTCGAATGGTTCGACAACGACCGAGTCCATCAACTCGTCCATGATCGCGAGGCCGAGCCCGCCGTCTTGCTTGGCCGACGACTCGTCCTGCCACCGGCCGTAGTCGCGGACGGAGAGGGCAACGGTGCGGTTCGTGACCGTTCCCTCGATCTCGACCAGGTGAGAGGTCGGCTCCTCCGGGTGCTCGACCGCGTTGGCGAACGCCTCGGTCACTGCGAGCTGAATCTCGAACAGCTCACGACTCATTACCCCGACCTCTTTCAGCCACGCACTGAGCTGATGGCGAAGGAGGGACATCGACTCCGGCCGCGCTTGGAGCCTGAGTTGTAGAGACGGCTCCGGGCCTCGCAGATCAGACACCGACTTCACACGGCCCCGCTTAGGTCGAAGGCTCTCCCTCGACTTAGATACGCCGGAGCACGAGTCCTGAAACGATGTCCAAGTTGATCGAAGCGGGTTAGCGGGGGTCGGTTTCCTCCGCGATCTCGGCAGCTTCTCCTGTCTTCTCAACCACCCAGTAACGATCGCGCTTCTCGACAATCCGTTCCACGTCGAGCGAGACGTGCTCCTCGTCCGGGACGACGGCGAAATGCGTCGGCTCCGAGCGCAGCTCCTCATACTGCAAAGGAGACATCTCGATCCGCTCCGTGCACGTCTCCTCAGCGCACTCGCAGACCCACGGCGACGGTAATGACCAACCTGGATCGTCCTGCTTGCGCTCCATGAGGCGCTCGTTCACCTCACGAAACAGCGCCTCGTTCTCCGCCGCCCTCCGCCCGCGATCAGTCCCTATCGACATCCTCGCCCCGCCTTCCTTCGTGTGGTGGATTCCCAATCCACCGGAGGGGCCTCTGAGCACTCGGCCGATCAGGCGTCGTCTGCAAGAGGGGAAGGGCACCCGTGAGTTGCCCCCTCGGCTTCACACACACTAGCGCCCATTTCAGTACACCGGGATCGACGGCCGCTCGAGCAGGTGTTGGGGTCAGGGCAGTTCGACGCCTGCCTGCTCCAGCGCGCGCATGATTGCCTCCCGGGCGCTCTGACCGTTGGCCCGAGTCGCTCCACCGTTACCGTTGCCGTTCGTGCTGAGCGTGCAGATCCACTCGTGGCGGTCATGCCGTCGCTCAAGGCGAACGTCGATGTCCCGCTCACGGGCGTAGGTTTCGAGCAGGTCGAGGGCGAGAAGACGCGATTTCTCCGTCATGCCTCCCAGACTTTCCTTCGACGGGCCGCAGAACGTTCACAACAAACGAGCCTGGTGAAGCGGTACCAAGAGTAACTGTTGCCGCGTTGGCTGCCCGGATTCCGCGGCGCGGGCGCCACGAGGCCCCGGGACAAAGGGGGCTAGCTGGCGGGAGGTCGGTGAAGCGCTCGGCGTCTCGCACACGGAGGCGCAGCGGCGCTACAAGTGACGACGTCAACGAGACCGACCTTCGTCGCACCCACAAGCGGCCTCCATTAGGCTCGCACCAGCGGTGTCCGACAACATTTGGCTCGTGTCGACCGATCCCGCCGTCGAATCGCACCGACACCACGACTTCGATCTCCCGAAGACCACCGGGATGCAACCACCGCTGGTCCACGCAGGACGACGCTGGATCTTCGTCCGCACCTACTTCGGTAGAGAGTGGGATGGATCTGAGACGCGTTGGCTCATGTTCCGTGACGACGGGCCGGTCGTTCACGATCTCTCCCCCCACCGTCGAAGGGTATGACTTGCGCGGATCAAAAGGTGTGACCAAATGGTATGGCCCGGGCTAGTAGATCCGCCGTCGAACAGACCGAGGCCGAGCTCCAGGAGGTCGAAGACGAAATCGTTGCCCGGACGCATGAGATCGCTCGCTGGCGTGAAACCGGCGAAATCGCGTACGAGCGCGACTTCGCCATCCGCTTGGCGCTCAACGACGAGAAGATCGTCAGGATCGTCATGATGTCGGGCCGTGCGCCGTCCCCGTAGGGGCGAATTGGCCCTGTACGGGCTGAGTAGCCGTTCGAGGTCGCGCAGGCCGAGAACGCTTGCGAGTCTCGCAAGCGAGTCGAGGGACAGGCCTCCCTGTCCGCGCTCGACTCGAGAGAGATGACCCGGGTCGAGCCCTGCCCGGTCGGCGGCCTTCCGGAGGCTGAGACCTTGCGCCTGGCGAACGATGCGGAGTGGCCGGTCGGTCTGCTTGGGCGTTGACTCGGTCATCCCCCACTTAGAATATCATCGGTTGCCGCTAACGCAAACTAGGTCTTGAAGGATGTTGACTGAGCCGCTACAGTCCGCGTATGACTGCCAATCAGCT